>DAOUGD010000213.1:0-43169 GCA_034429475.1 Anaerolineae bacterium | reverse complement strand
CTGCGCAAAACAAAAAGCGGGGCCGCCCCTAAAGAGCGGCCCCGATTTTCTAATAGGAATATCTACGGCAGATAAATCAAAGGATTGGTTGGATAGCCACCGTAACGAATTTCGTAATGGAGATGCGGCCCCGTCGAGTTTCCGGTGCTTCCCATCGCGCCGATTACTTGCCCCGCATAGACTGGTTCTCCCTCAACGACAAAGAAGTTGCTCAAATGGGCATAATAAGTTTGATAGCCATTCGCGTGATCAATCACCACCAGGTATCCATAGCCCACATCGGTCCAACCTGCAAAGCTGACATATCCATCGTCAGAAGCAATAACACTCGTTCCTAAAGCTCCGCCAATGTCAATCGCGCGGTGCGCCCACCAATAACCCTGGGTTAAAACTCCAGAAGTCGGCCAATAGAAAATACCTGAGCCAGAGACCTCTTCGGCCACAGGGCCTTCATAGGTCGTGACCTTTTGAGCCGTATAAGGCTTCATCCCTCCGGGGACAATGAGCTTCTCTCCCACTGCCAATTGCCCGTCATCTGGTATCGCATTAAACGAACAATTGACGATGTCGGCCACTGTCACCTTGTATTTTTCAGCAAGCGATTCCAGTGTATCACTGAGTTCCACAGTATGATACACACCGTCCAGCGGTAAAACGGTCAGAATCTGCCCTACCTTGAGAAGATCGGGCGCTTTCTCCATCTCAGGGTTAGACCACAACAAAGTCGTCGGCTGTAGGCCAAACCCTTCGGCAATACTCTCCGCCGTATCGCCTAGCTGCACCGCATACGTCACAATCTCCAGACGCGGGCGGTCAGGGATCGCCGTGTGCGATTGCGCCCGGCGCGTTACCAGGGTTTGCGAAGTCTCTCGATAATATGGGTGTGCCGCAGCCGAGGTGGTGACATTCATCGCCCGCGCAGCACTGCCTAACAGGGCTTTATCGGCAGCTTTAGAGGCAGAAACAATGGCATCCAATCGCAAACTGGCAATTGACACGAATAGCGCCAGGGTCAAGGCAACGGCAATGTGCGAGGTAAATCGCCCCAACCACGGACGTTGGCCCTCATGATCGCTATTCCAGCGCCAGACCCATACAGTAACCTGCGCTGCGGTGCGAAGCAACGTGGGAGTATGCCAGATCAATTTGTCCGGATTGGGGGAATCTGTCAGTGTGTTCATTCGAAGAGTTGTGGATCTTGTGGAACCCCATTGTAACGGATCTCATAATGCAGATGTGGCCCGGTAGACCAACCAGTCGTGCCACAATATCCTAACACCTGCCCCTGGTAGACGGACTCACCACACCCTACCGCGAAAGAATCGAAGTGGGCATAGTAGGTTTCATAGCCGTTCCCATGCTGAACACGGACAAGGTTGCCATAACCGCCGCCCCAGCCGGCAAAGACCACCACGCCATTATCCGCCGCATAGATAGGGTCGCCCAGACGACAGCGGTAGTCCAGACCACCGTGAGTGGGATTGCTCAAATCATGGAAGTACCATCCCGAAACCGCCGTAGAACCGGTGGGCAGAACGAACCAACCGGTAGCGCCAGGGCCAGAAACCGAGATGTTACCACAGGCGCCCCAACTGGCTGACGCGCTTCCAACAAGGGGAGTTGAGGGAGGGGGCGGGGGCGCTTCCCATTCAAAATCGGCGCCGATGCCATCAGGTACCACCAACAAAGTACCCGCACGCAACGATCCGCCAAGCGCCGACTTATTCCACACGTTATCCAATGCGGAGGTTGCCACTTCATATTGCTCCGCAATGCTTTCGACAGTCTCCCCTTCCAAGACAGTATGGTAAGCGCCATCCACAGGGAGGATAAAAAGCGTCAACCCAGGTTGAATTAGCCAGGGAGCACCTTGCAGAATTTCCATATTGGCCCACACGATAGTATAGGGCGACAACTCAAAATAGTCGGCGATCCCATAAATATTGTCCCCATACTGAACCGTATAAGTGATGACCTCAAGCCGCTCGCGTTCAGGAATAGTCGTGCGTGGTTGCGCCTGCCGAAAGACAGCGCGATACATCTGATTGGTCATCTGTTTGGTGAATGAATTCGCCGCAGCCGGGGCCGTAGGAGTTGCGACCGCTTCAGCTATGGCAGGTTGAGAAACCGAGGCAAAACCAGAGGGATTGAGTGTAATTCCATCAGCGCTAATGTTAGGCACACGGATAGGGGAGAGCGCCAAACGCCCCAATATACCCACTGACAACGCCAAAGCGAGAATAGCCACATGCGCGCTGTAACGTCCAACAAAAGAAGCGATAACCTGGCGGTCACTACTCCATCGCCAAATCATCGCTACAAATCTGCCCACGCTCCGCCCCAAAATGCCGGAAAAACCCATCTTTATATGCGGAACATCTAAGTTTTGGGTGCTGTCTATAGTATTGTTCATAAGCTAAAGCCGCTTGACGACAATATGCCATCAACAGGCATTATTATAACACAGTAAAAAACAAAGTGCAACCCCCCAATCTGACGATTATCTTACAAAGCTCCCGCAAAACTCATGAATCCGGTGTCAAAATCGGCCTTTGCGAAGTATTTCAGGAATTTGTCAGGCGTGACCAGGTGAGAAAGTAACTATGCCGTCTATCGGAGTTTGACATTGCTTCTTCTCATGCGATAATTTGAAATAGTATATAAGGAAGCGAGGGAATGGCAACATGGGAAATATCATAGCTATTGATGAGACAAACTTCGAAGCAGAAGTACTTCGCGCCACATTGCCTGTATTGGTGGATTTTTGGGCGGAATGGTGTCCCCCCTGTCGAAAACTCGGCCCCACGTTGGAGAAAATAGCGCCAACCCTGGACGGTCGCTTAAAAATTGTTAAAGTCAATGTTCAGGAACTCTCTGCTCTGGCTACCCAATATGGAGTGATGAACATTCCCACCATGATCATTTTCAAGAACGGGGCAGAAGCCACACGTCTGGTGGGGAACCGCACTGAAAACAAGCTGATTCAGGATATAGAACCCTACCTTTAATCGCGCAACGCTCGCAGATTGTACACACCCCCGGCCATAAACCGGGGGTTTATGATGCCAATTCCTGCCAGAGTTGCTGTATCTCAGCAGCACTCAGGGACTCCAGGTGCACCTCACGAGTGCGCAGTTCACCCTCAAAGCGCCGCACCTGCTCTAATAGACATTGGTTTACCGAACGCAATGCGCTTTCAGGGTCCAGGTGACGGCGCCGCGCCCCATTCGCAATCGCAAATAAAACCTCACCTAAAATCAAGGATGACGCTGTTTCGGTAGCAGTATCCAACAGGGAATCCAGGCGGTCAAGGCACTCGCCGTAGGATGCAGCAGCGGCAGCGGAGAGGTCGGGAGATTCCTCGTTGAGTGGAAAAAACGCCTCACGGTCCAATTCAAGCCCAATGCGCGCCAAGCGGCCGCTGTACTCGACAGCCTGCGCCAATCCCGGCAGAGCTTTGGGAATCCCATCAAGCATAGAACGTGCAGCAGCGCCGTTTGCCTCGCGTTCACGCCGCTTAATCGCCTCCCAATTGACGGTGACCTCGGCGCTACTGCCAACTTGAACATCTCCCCACACGTGTGGATGGCGATGTTTGAGTTTAGCGTCAATGCCCGCGATCACTTCCGACATGAAAAACTCACCCTCTTCTACCGCAATTTGCGTATGTAAGAGTATCTGGAGCAGCAGATCCCCCAGCTCTTCGCGCAGGGCGTCAGCGTCGGCGGCGTCAAGCGCCGCCAGTACTTCATACGTCTCCTCGAGGAGATTAGCGCGCAAACTTTGATGGGTCTGCTCACGATCCCAAGGGCAACCATCTGGCGCACGCAGCTTGGCTATTGTCTGTTGAAATCCTTCGAAACTGCTCACCGGCGGCAGGGGAGGAACGTAAAGGGAGGTCAATGGGGTAGCGTCCTGACGGTCAATCTCGTAGAGGGGCATCCAAGCAACCAACTCGGCCTCAGTACCAGCAGCGTCAACCAGAGCTACAGAATGTTCGTCAGGGTATTGGTTCATTAAAACCAGTTTCAAGTCCGAGGCCACGGCACGGCTGTACACTTGTGCGATGAACGCCGGCATATCCGGGTTCAAAGGAGGATGGCATAACGTCGCTAAATCCAGGGCATCCACAATTTGTAGGCCGTCCAGCGCATCCAGTTCCAGGGCCGTCAAAGTCGGTTCAACGAAGCTCAAACCGGCCACTATTCGCACAGGGATTTGCTGACTGCGCGCCGCTTTGATTAACCGAGCCACAGTGGCTTCTCCCACCATGGGATGTCCGGGGACAGCATAGCATACCCCTTCATCCCGGCGCGCTAAAGCCAGAATCCGGTCTGTGATTTCCGCGTACACACAATCAAATGTATCTGCGGTTTCGTAGAGACGGTCGAAGCTACGGATCACAAGAGTGTCCGGCAAGTGGGCCGCCACCGGATGCTTAAACGTACGCATCCAAAGCTCCGTGCTTTCCGAAAAAACTTGCCAGGCCTCACGTGTCAAATACTGGGGGGCGCCTGGGCCTAATCCCACCACTGTGATATACGCCATCTTCACCGCCCTTACCTACATAACAACCAGGTAGGCTGCTTACGTCAGCCTACCTGGCGAACCAACTGATTGTAGAAATCAGCCTTAACGCTTGGTATATTGTGGAGCTTTGCGCGCACGTTTGAGGCCGGGCTTTTTACGTTCCTTTTCACGCGCATCACGGCTCAGTAACCCCATCTTCCGCAAGGAAGAACGAAATTCGGGGTCCACCTTGAGCAATGCACGTGCAATCCCCATGCGCACAGCTTCAGATTGACCGGTAATACCGCCGCCGCTTACCAAAACAGTGATGTCAAATTGACCTTCTGTTTGCGTAAGCCGCAACGGTTCGCTTAAATTCTTCCAGTCTGCCTCACGGCCAAAGTATTCCGCGGAGGGTTTCCCGTTGACAACACACTGGCCACTGCCGCCAGTGTGGAGGCGAACCCGCGCCGTGGCTGTCTTGCGACGTCCTAAACCTTCGTAGTACATAAGCTAACCGTCTCCTTAAAATTCCATAACCTGGGGTTGTTGTGCTGTATGAGGATGTTCAGGGCCGGCATACACCTTCAACTTCTTGAACATCCGACGTCCCAATGGGCCACGCGGCAACATGCCCTTCACGGCGTGCTCAATGACGCGCTCAGGATGTTGTTCCAACTGACGGCGCAGAGTCACTTCACTAAGGCCGCCCGGATACCCCGAATAATGGTAATACCGTTTCTGATCGAGTTTCCGCCCGGTGGTATGCACTTTCTCGGCATTAATTACCACAACGTAGTCCCCTACATCTTCGTAAGGGCTATACTGTGGCCGATGCTTGCCCCGCAACACACTCGCGATCCGGGTCGCCAGCCGTCCCAAGGTTTGACCTGAAGCATCCACTACATACCATTGACGCTCCACGTCACCTGGCTTAACTACGTAAGTTTTGTTTATGTTTAGTCGTTTCACCTTCTCCTCACTTCAACCTAAAAAATGAGACCTCAGCTAACCGAGAACATCTCATTAGGATAAACAACGTGTCGTAGACACAGCCCTCTAGCCTTTACCGCAGGACCCGCACGCCGGCGCTCGCGATTCTGTAGAATCTCGCCAAAGTCATTGAGGGTCAATGCACCGTATCCCACCCTCAGCAAAGTTCCCACTGACATCCGCACCATCCGGTACAAGAAGGCATTTGCGGAAATATCAAAATATAACCAATCGCCTTCAGTAGACCATTCAGCCTGATAGACTTCCCGAATAGTGTTTTCACCTTTAGGGGGTGAACCAAATGCCGCGAAATCATGCTGGCCTACAAGGTTTTGCGCCGCTGCCTGCATAGCATCGAGGTTTAACGGGCGCATGATGTGCAAACTATAACGGCTCACCAATGGATTACGCACAGGGGCCAGGTAAAGTGCATAACGATAACACCGACGCAACGCCGCGTACCGTGGATGAAAATTATCCGCCACGACGTCAAGCCTCAAAACTGCAATTGCCTCTGGAAGCAACGCATTAAGTCCCCGCTGCAAATCAGTCAACGAATGGGGCCATAGCGTATCAAACGCAATCACTTGCCCTTCGGCATGAACTCCGGCATCCGTGCGACCGGCGGCTACAATGCCGGTAGGAGCGCCTATTAATGTCTCCAGAGCTTCTTCTAGGCCCTGTTGGATGCTGGGAGCGTTTTTCTGCCGCTGAAACCCACCGTAATCGGTACCATCATACGCAATGACGGCTTTAATGCGCATCCAAACTTCCTAGGGCAGTTCGACAGTCAAAGACCGAGGATAATCCTTAGCAATCCCCAACCTTATTCAACCAACTCTAAAAGTACAAGGGGAGCAGCATCGCCCTTGCGCATTCCCACCTTCAACATCCGGGTGTAACCACCCGGACGATCCCGATAACGGGGGGCAATTTCACTGAAAAGTGCCTGCACGACCTGCGGATCGTTTAGGCGTCCCGCAGCCAAACGGCGCGCATGGAGTTCACGCGCCGGGCTGGTTTCCCCGGCTGAAAGGCCGCGCTTAGCCAGGGTGACCAGTTTTTCAGCCTGGCCCCGAACAGCTTCCGCCTTAGCGCGTGTAGTGCGAATCCGTCCATGCCGGAACAACTCCGTCACCAAAGTACGACGCAATGCAGTCCGATGTCCCACCGGACGACCTAACTTTTTACCCGCGACGCGGTGTCGCATGATACAACCTCCTGACTATTATACCAACACTCTCAAGATAGGAAGCTGGTACACTTCCCGATAAAACTCGACCAGGCTCTTTATCAACCCTGGCTAAATTGCAATCGCCGCTTCAGCTTCGTCTGTCCAAAAATCCTTCTCTTTAAGTTGCAGCACCAACTCGTCAAGAGATTTCTCGCCGAAATTGCGAATGGACAACATCGCATCCCGCCCCCGCGCCAACATTTCCAACACTTCACCTACATTGGAAATACCGGTACGCTTCAGCGCATTATAAACCCGTACCCCCAGACCCAAGTCCTCAATAGGCGTGGCATAGGCCTGATGCGGGATGGATTCTCTTTGAGCCGTCGTATCAAATTCCAACTCTTCTTCCAACTCGGCGCCGGCGATCAGGCGCAAGTGTGTCACCAAGATCCGTGCCGATTCTTTCAACGCATCCAGGGGCGCAATCCGACCATCGGTCCAGACATCCATCGCCAGACGATCATAGTTGGTTAACTGACCGACGCGAGCTTGCTCGACACGGAAGTTCACCCGACGCACTGGGCTGAAAATAGCATCTACCGGCAAAACGCCGATGGGCATACGCCCCCGCCCTTCAGAAGAGAGATACCCCCGCCCTTTCTCAACCGTAAACTCGAAGTCAAGATGGACACTCTCATCATCTACTGTGAATAAGTAGAGTTCAGGATTCAGTATCTCAATTTCCGGTGGGGCAATGATGTCGCTGGCGGTAACCATACCCGGGCCTTCCACCCGCAACGTCATATATTGGGTGCCTTCACCTTCCATAGCAAGCCGCACCTTCTTGAGCTGAAGGATGATTTGGATTACATCTTCACGCACGCCAGGAACGGCAGTAAACTCATGCGGAATATCCGTAATTCGTACTGCCGTGATGGCAGTTCCTTCCAGCGAAGAAAGCAAGACCCGGCGCAGGGAATTCCCCAGCGTCACCCCGTAGCCACTTTCCAGCGGGCCGATAATATACCGGCCATACTGCTCAGCATTGACCGCAACCTCAACCTTAGGCAGAACTGGCGCTATCAACATATCGCCTCCTGTCTGCTTTAGCGTGAGTAGAATTCAACGATCAACTGCTCCTCAATCGGAACGTCGATCTCTGAGCGAGCGGGGAAAGCCAACACTCGCGCATCCAATGTCTCTTCATCAAAACTTAACCAAGCAGGCACTTGACGCTTCCCCATCAGTTCCCGGCGTTCCTTGAAGTACTTGGCCTGCCGGCTTTCTGAGCGCACACTGACTGTGTCGCTTGGCCGCACCAAGAAAGACGGCGCGTCAGTCTTCCGTCCATTCACGGTGAAATGCCCATGGGATACCAACTGACGCGCTGCCGCCCGCGAGTCGGCCAGTCCCAGACGATACACCACATTATCCAAGCGAGTTTCCAACACAGCCAACAAGTTCTCCCCCGTCATACCGGGGCGACGCAACGCCACATGGAAATAGCGGCGGAATTGACGTTCTAACACGCCGTAAATGCGGCGCGCCTTTTGTTTTTCACGCAACTGCATCGCATAATCGGACAGCTTGCGGCGCTGGAAACCAGCCCCCTTGCCATGCTGACCGGGGGGGTAAGCACGTCGCTCAAATGGGCATTTATCCGTATAGCACTTATCCCCTTTGAGGAACAACTTCATCCCCTCACGACGACAAAGCTTACATGCAGGACCAATATACCTTGCCATATTTTCTCCCTACTATCTCTACTCTGGCCTTACACGCGCCGTCTCTTAGGGGCACGACAGCCATTATGGGGAATTGGCGTCGTATCCACAATGGAGCGCACCCGCAATCCAGCAGCAGCAATCGCCCGCAACGAGGCTTCACGTCCCGGGCCAGCGCCCTTCACAAAAACGTCCACCTCTTGCATACCATCATTTTCCACAGTTTCCTTGGCCACCTTCTCGGCAGCCGTCCGCGCAGCAAAAGGTGTGCTCTTGCGAGTCCCCTTGAAACCTACTGCCCCGGCGCTTGACCAACGAATAACATTCCCCTGAGGGTCAGTCACGGTCACAATTGTGTTGTTAAACGTCGTCTTAATGTACATACAGCCGCGGGGGACATTCCGCCGTACGCGACGAGTTATTCTCCGCGCAGTTCGTGCCTGACGTTTAGCCATAAAGCCTCCTGAATTCTCCTAATAAAATACCTTGAATCAAAACCAGCGCACCAGGCTGCCACAGGGGCAAGCCAATCTTACTTTTTCTTTGACCCACGACGACGCCCGCGCCCTGGAACCGTCTTTTTCGGTCCGCGCTTGGTGCGCGCATTGGTACGAGTCCGTTGTCCATGTGCCGGCAGGTTGCGCCGATGGCGCAAGCCACGGTAGGAGCCGATTTCGATCAGACGCTTGATGTTCATCTGGACATCGCGCCGCAAATCGCCTTCGACGACATAGTCATGATCGACAATATCACGCAAGGCCGCCAGCTCGGACTCCGTCAAATCCTTCTCGCGTTTATCAGGATCGATCCCCGCTCGTTGTAAAATATCATTGCTGCTCTTGCGCCCAATACCGTAAACATACGTGAGCGCAATCTCAATGCGCTTATTGCGCGGAAGATCAACCCCTGCTATACGTGCCATAGTTTATCCAGCCTCCTCTAAGCGAATCAAAAAAAGTGAAACGCAAAACTTCTTTAACCCATCACTCATCCCTGGCGAAAAGGCGCCAAGCAAGAGTCACGCGCCAATCTCTTTACCCCTGGCGCTGCTTATGCTTAGGGTTATCGCAAATGACATGAAGCACACCCCGTCGCCGAATAATCTTGCACTTCGGGCAACGCCGCTTGATAGATGGTAATACTTTCATTTCCAGCTCCTTAACCTTAATTACTCTAGCCTCTACTACACAACGGCCTTACATTATACCACAACTTTTAGCGCAGGAATCCTTCGTAGTTCCGCATCAAGAGTTGCGCCTCCAGTTGCCGCATCGTGTCCATCACTGTGCCGACGACAATCAACAGACCCGAACTTTGAATCAACATCTGGTTTGAGTCCATGAAAATTCCTACGATGTAGGGAACCACAGCCACAAACCCCAGGAATAACGCCCCTACCAACGTAATGCGCTGGTAGATGCTAGTGATAAACTCTTCAGTCTTCTTACCAGGGCGCACGCCCGGAATGAACCCGCCCTGCTTTTGCAACATCTCGGGCAGATTCTGCTGCTCGATCATCACAAAAGTGTAGAAGTAGGTAAACCCGACAACGGCCAGGAAGTAGACGGGAGCATACCACGGATGCTGCCCACCAAAGAATGCGATGACACCATTGGCGAAGTTAGTCACGCTCGGATTGGTCGAGCCCAGCAGAAACTGGGCGATCACCGCCGGAAAGGCCAGAATGGATTGCGCGAAAATCAAAGGGATCATGCCGGCCGTGTTAATCTTCAAGGGAACATACGTACTTCCGCCGCCATAGACCTTCATTCCCCGCACGCGCTTACCGTACTGTACCTTCACGCGTCGCTCACCGCTTTGGACAAAGACGATGAGGAACATGATCACAGCCACCAATACCAAGGACACGACTGCCCAGATAACGCCAGTGAGGGTAATGTTTTCCCCGCCTTCCGTCAAGATCGAAGTCAGGCTTGAAGGGATACGCGACACAATCCCTCCAAAGATGATTAGGGATAAACCATTCCCAATCCCTTGCTCCGTGATCAATTCACCGAGCCAGATCGCAAACATGGTGCCGGCAGTCATCGTGAGCAACAGAGTCAAAGTCGGCAAAATCTGTTCTGCGCCCCATCCGAAATTGGGCAGGATTTGCTGGGTACCGATAGTAGCCGAGCGGAAGAGCTGCGCCTGACCATAAGCCTGAAGGAGCGCCAGGGGCACCGTCAGGTAGAAGGTCCAACGATTCATTTTCCGTTGACCTTCCTCGCCCTCGTCCTTGATGCGTTGCTCCCATTTTGGAAAAATGGGGAGCAGCAACTGCAACACCAGAGACGCGGTCACATACGGATAAACGCCCGCAGCCAACACGGAGAAATTCGATACGGCCCCCCCAGACAACAGGTCCAACAACCCCATAAAGGAGCCGGCGCCGGACTGCGACGCCGATTGGAAAAACATCTGCAACGCAGTCCGGTCAACACCGGGACTAGGAATGTTTGCCGCCATGCGGTAAATCACCAAAATCAAGACGGTGTAAAGGATCCGCCGGCGCAAATCCGGAAGTTTAAACGCATTGAGCAAGGCCGAAATCATCAGTTAGTCTCCTTCGTCAGATAGGCTTCGGAATCACCCGCTGAGTTAACGGGTGCGATGCCCTCCGCGCGTCCAGGGTAAAAGCTCGACAGCGCCGCCGGCGGCCTCGATCTTAGCGCGCGCCGCATTCGAAACGCGATGCGCAGATACTTTTAGAGGGTGATCGATTTCTCCCCCTCCTAAAATAACTATCAGGTCATCCGACTTCACCAGGCCCGCCGCGGCCAACGTCTCCGGGGAAACTTCAGCGCCACTCGCAAAAGATACGCTAAGTTGTCCCAAATTCACCGGTTGAAAATCCGTTTTATAAGGATTAAAAAAACCATAACCGCGCACAAACGGGAGCTTCCGTACCAGAGGCAACTGACCGCCTTCAAAGTAAGGACGTACTCCGCCGCCACTGCGCGAATTCTGGCCCTTGGTACCGCGCCCGGCCGTCTTACCCTGACCGGCAGCAATACCACGCCCTACACGCTTTTTGCGCTTCGTCGCCCCCGCATCAGGATGCAAATCGTGCAACTTCATTGCTATAGCCTCCCTACTCTATTCTTCAACTTCCTGAACCACAACCAGGTGCGGAACTTTGTTGACCATTCCCCGCACCGCAGGGTTGTCCGGCAGTTCCACCACTTGATTCAGCTTCCGCAGCCCCAACGCTTTGACGGTGCGTTTCTGCTGAGTTGAATAACCAATGGGACTACGCACAAGCGTAACACGCAGTTTCTTATCCATTACGCACTCCTCCTGCGCCAGAATGGCATCACCTCTGCCACCGGCTTGTTGCGCTCCTGAGCCACTTCTTCGACCCAGCGCAACTGATTCAGTGCGGACATCGTCGCCTGAACGACGTTAACCTGCGTCGCGCTGCCACCGGACTTCGTGAGTACGTCATGAATACCGGCAGCTTCCAACACGGCGCGCACGCCACCCCCAGCGATCACGCCGGTACCTTTCGTAGCTGGGCGCAGGAGAACTTCCGCGCCGCCGCAAACCCCCGTCACCTCGTGGGGAATCGTGGTGCCTTCCAGTGGAATAACGTGCATCGCCTGACGAGCGCGCGTCGTGGCCTTGGCAATTGCATCAGGAACGGTGCGCGCCTTGCCGATGCCCAATCCTACCTGGCCTTTGTTATCGCCTACCACGGCCACTACCCGGAAGTGGAATGTGCGGCCCCCTTTAATCACTTTGGCCACCCGTGTAATATCCACGACACGTTCATCCAGTTCGTCCTGCTCTTCTTCAAACGGTTTGCGATTCCGAACTTTTTCTCGCGATTCCATAATTCCTCCCGCCGGATTAGAAATCCAGCCCCACTTCACGCGCCGCTTCAGCCAGTACCTTCACACGGCCATGATATTTGTAACCACCCCGGTCGAATACGACCTTATTAATGCCCTTGGCCAATGCCCGTTGCGCCACCGCCTTCCCCACCACCTTCGCCTGCTCCATCTTTGACAAGCCGGCCATTTGTTCGCGCAGCTCACAATCAATAGTGGAAGCCGATGTCAGGGTGTTCCCTGTCGTATCGTCAATCACCTGTACGTAAATGTGACTCAGGCTACGGAAGACGTTCAAACGTGGACGTTCTGACGTGCCATGCACGGTCTTGCGAACATGCACATGACGTCGCAGTCGGGCCTCACGACGATTGATTTCTGGTTTCATATCCTACTTCACCCTTAGTGCCACGTATTAACTAAAGTTAACCGGCCTTACCGGTCTTGCCGGCCTTGCGCCGGACAGCTTCACCCTGGTAACGAATCCCTTTACCCAGATAAGGCTCGACGGGCCGCCAGCCGCGAATCTCAGCCGCCAGCCGGCCTACGACTTCTTTGTCATAGCCTCTAACGGTGATCGTACTGGCGCGCGGATTCACATCATACTCGATCCCTACCGGCGGCACCAGGACCACCGGATGCGAGAAACCTAAATTCATCACCAAGTTTTTGCCTTGAAGCTCGGCCCGGTATCCTGTGCCGTGAACTTCCAAGGTAATGCTGTACCCTTGCGTCACCCCGATCACCATGTTGTTGATCAGAGCACGGGTCAGCCCATGGAGCGCTTTGAATTGCCGCTCGTCATTGGGGCGCTGGACACACACACCCACTGGTTCCAAGGTTATGGTCAGTTCGGGATGAAACTCGCGCATCATCACGCCTTTCGGCCCCTTGACCGTAACTTTGGATCCTTCTATTTCCACCATCACTCCGGCTGGAACCGGAACTGGGAGTTTACCTATCCGCGACACAAAACACCTCCTCCTAACAGGCTACCAGACGTAGCAGAGGATTTCGCCGCCGACGTTAAGCCGACGCGCCTGTTGGCCTGTGATAATCCCCTTGGGGGTGGAGAGAATCGCAATTCCCATCCCGCTACGCACCCATGGGATTTCTTGAACCGACGTGTAGATTCGCCGCCCCGGCTTGCTTACCCGCGTCAGGGTAGTAATGACCGAGCGTTGGCGTTTTACTCCCCCCACGTACTTAAGTTGAACCACGAGCGTCAGGTGAGCTTTATCATCGGTCACCACTTTATATCCTTCAATGTACCCTTCATCCTTCAGAATCTTGGCGATTGCCACTTTCATCTTAGAAGAAGGCATTGAGACCGTCGCATGTTTCGCCAGCAAGGCGTTACGGACGCGCGCTAACATATCAGCAATTGGATCTGAAGTCGTCATAGTTTCACTCCATTACCAACTGGCTTTAACCAGACCAGGAATTTGTCCTTCTAAAGCCAATTCACGAACACAAATACGGCACAAACCGAACCGGCGGTAATACCCGCGCGGACGGCCACAACGGGAACAACGGTTGCGGACTCGCACCTTGTACTTACGCCGTGTCTCCCGAATTGGCATCGATGTTTTAGCCATACGCTACTCCTCACCTCATCACTAATAATTATGAACGCCGGAACGGCATACCTAACAACTCGAGCAAACGGCGCGCTTCCTCATCGGTCTCAGCCGTTGTGCTGATACAAACTTCCATTCCGCGAATCTTGTCAATCTTATCGTAGTCAATCTCCGGGAACAACAACTGCTCTCGCAAACCCAGGGTATAGTTCCCCCGACCATCCAACTTATCGGGAATGCCGCGGAAGTCACGAGTACGCGGTAATGCCACATTGATCAAGCGATCCAGGAAGGCCCACATGCGATCGCCACGCAGAGTCACTTTGACCCCTATCGCGCGCCCTTCGCGCAGCTTGAAGTTAGCGATAGACCTGCGCGCCTTGGTAACAACCGGCTGTTGTCCCGTGATGGCTCGCAGATCGTTTACCGCATACTCAATGGCTTTCGGATTGTCCAACGCCTCACCCATCCCAATGTTTAGCACTACTTTGCGAATGCGGGGGATGCGCATGACATTGTCATAGCCAAAATCCTTCACCAGGGTCGGCGCAATCTCTTCACGGTAATGATTCTTAAGCTGCTGCATCCGTGTCACTCCTAATCAATCACTTCACCGGTGCGTCGAGAAATGCGCACCTTACGACCATCCACTACCTTGAACCCCACGCGGGTTGGCTGGTTGTCCTTAGGAGACACCAACATCACGTTGGAAATGTGGATCGGCGCTTCAAACCGGATACGCCCACCCTGCATCTGCGAGCGCCCGGCCCGTTGGGCATTTTGATGCTTGGTGATGATATTCACTTTTGAAACCACGACGCGGTTTTCCTTGAGCAACACCCGCAACACTTCACCGCGCATTCCTTTATCATCACCCGCAATCACTTCAACAATATCGCCTTTCTTAATACGATTCATATCACACCTCTCCCCTGCCTTACAACACTTCGGGCGCCAAAGATACGATCTTCATAAATCCCTTTTCGCGCAATTCACGCGCCACCGGCCCAAAAATACGGGTGCCGCGCGGATTAATGCCAGAAGCATCCAGGATCACGGCAGCGTTGTCGTCAAAACGAATGTAAGAACCGTCTGGACGACGATATTCCTTAGCCACGCGCACGATGACAGCCCGCACAACTTCCCCTTTCTTCACCGAGGAAGTGGGGGTCGCAGATTGGACGGCAGCGACAATAGCATCGCCTATATAAGCGTACCGTCGCTTCGAGCCACCCACGACGTGAATACACAGTATTTCCTGGGCACCGGTATTATCGGCCACTGTTAAGCGTGTTTCTGGTTGAATCATCGCTGCTACTCCTTACCCCACCCGTTCCAGGATTTCTTCTACAGCCCAACGCTTACGCCGGCTGTAGGGACGGCATTCAACAATCCGCACCTTATCGCCGATCTGACAATTGTTTTCTTCGTCATGAGCCATGTACTTCTTGGCTGCACGCACCACCTTTTCATAAAGGGGATGCCGATAGCGCCGCTCTACTGTGACCACAACGGTCTTATCCATCTTGTCACTGGTCACGATCCCAATCAAATGTTTACGACCTTCCCTCATGCCGCTTCTCCTTTCTGCTCTATAGCCGCCTTCATTTCCTGCTCACGGAGAATTGTCAGGATTCGGGCAATATCTTTGCGGACACTGCGCAGCCGATTGTGGTCAGACAGACTGCCCGCGTACCATTGTTGTCGTAAGTTAAACAACTCACGTCGAGTTTCCTGCAAACGCAGGCGCAATTCATCGTTATTCAGTTTGCGTAATTCTGGTGTTGTAGCCATCCCCTACTCTCCTATCTCACCCACGTCCAGGCGCGTAACAACCTGCGTCCTAATCGGGAGTTTGTGAGCAGCCAGGCGCAGGGCCTCACGGGCCACATCATCAGACACACCACTGATCTCGAACATCACCCGACCGGGGCGTATAACCGCTACCCACTGGTCTACAGTACCTTTTCCCTTACCCATGCGCGTCTCCGCCGGCTTAGCCGTAATGGGTTTGTCTGGGAAAACGCGGATCCAGTACTTGCCACGCCGCCGCATATGGCGCACAATCGCACGCCGCGCGGCCTCAATTTGACGGGCGGTGATCCAGGAAGGCTCCAGGGCCTGCAAACCATAATCTCCAAAGGTAACCACAATACCCCGGGATTCCTTTCCCTTCATGCGCCCGCGTTGCTGCTTGCGATA
Source organism: Anaerolineae bacterium (assembly GCA_034429475.1). Classification (GTDB taxonomy): domain Bacteria; phylum Chloroflexota; class Anaerolineae; order B4-G1; family SLSP01; genus JAKQHY01. Next base: position 27,151 of record DAOUGD010000213.1, on the reverse strand, counting down.
TTTCACGCGCTTTGGCATCAACATAGCTCTCTCTCCTCAACCACTCTACTGGGACTCAGAAACGCTTTCAACTGACGCCGACTTCTGAGGTAGGATCTCGCCTTTGTAGATCCACACCTTAACGCCAATGCGGCCATACGTAGTCAAAGCCTCATCTTGAGCGTAGTCAATGTCAGCACGCAATGTCTGCAATGGCACTTGACCTTCGCGCATCCATTCCAGACGCGCCATTTCAGCGCCAGCCAGACGGCCTGAACACATCACTTTGATGCCTTCGGCCCCCGCACGCATAGCCTGACGCACTGCACGCTTCATTGCCCGACTATGGAAAATGCGTTTCTCCAATTGCGCCACAATGTTCTCAGCTACCAACTTGGCATCCAGGTCGGGCTGCTCGATTTCCTGCACATCCACGTGAACCCGCTTGCCGCCGGTAACTTCCTCAATGCTCTGGCGCAAGGCTTTGACATTTTCGCCTTTGCGACCGATCACCACCCCAGGCCGGGCCGTCCAGATAATAACCGACACCTGGTTGGGAGGAAACCGCTCAATCTCCACCCGCGAGACACCGCTCTGACCATCGCGAGAACGCTCCCGCATCGTCTTATACACCAACGCCCGCACAGCACGATCCTCTTTGAGAAGGTTTGAGTACTCACGGCCATCGGCAAACCAACGCGATCTCCAATCACGGATAACCTTCAAACGAAAACCATAGGGATGAACTTTACGTCCCAAGACTTCCCTCCTAAAACACTGACTTACTCAAGTCGTTCTTCGAGAACGACCGTGACATGAGATGAACGTTTCCGGATCGGGCGATAACGCCCCCGGCTGCCCCAACGCGCACGCCATCCTTTCCCCGGCATACTCCCCGGCCCTTCGTCAGCCATAATTTCAGCAATGTACAGGCTGTTAATGTCCAAGCCCAATTCATCTGCATTGGCTACGGCAGAATGAATTAACTTGTACACCGGCATCGCCGCCGCGTGCGGCATAACACGAAGGGCATTCATGGCTGCTTGCGCCTGCATTCCCAGTAAAGGCCGAATCACACGCCGGACTTTCATAGGCGCCATAGGAAGATGCTTGACTTTAACCCTAATTGTTTCTGGCATAATCCTACCTCTCAACGCGACCTTTCTTCTCTTTCATAATGTGCCCGCGGAACGTGCGCGTGGGGGCAAACTCACCCAGGCGGTGTCCCACCATGTTTTCGGTGATGTAGATAGGCACATGACGACGACCATCGTGGACGGCCAACGTGTGTCCGACCATCTGCGGGAAAATAACGGAAGCTCGCGACCAAGTGCGCACCACCCGCTTTTGCCCGGTTCGGTTCATTTCTTCGACTTTCTTAAGCAATTTTGGGTCTACATACGGCCCTTTTTTCAAAGAACGCGACATTCTGCTTCCTCCCTACTCTCAACGACCCGACCCACGCCGGCGGACGATGTACTTATCAGTCTTCTTATTGCGGCGAGTCTTACGACCCAGCGTGCGCCATCCCCATGGAGACTTAGGCCCCGGCATACCGACAGGAGACCGACCTTCACCACCCCCGTGAGGGTGATCGCGCGGCGTCATCGCAGAACCCCGAATGGCAGGACGCCACCCGCGCCAGCGCTTACTGCCGGCTTTGCCCAATTTGACGTTCGCATGTTCGACATTACCAACCTGGCCAACCGTGACCATACATTCTTTGCGCACCCGACGCATCTCACTGCTGGGCAGACGCAGCGTAATGTAATCGCCTTCTTTAGCCAAGACCTGGGCCGCGGTTCCGGCAGCGCGAGCCAACTGCCCGCCGCGACCGGGATATAGCTCAACATTATGCACCACCGTACCAAGCGGTACATACTCCAGCCGCATCGCGTTGCCCACCCGCGCATCCCCGGATGCTTGCGTACTGATCACAGTCTGGCCTACCTTCAATCCCAAGGGCGCCAAAATGTAGCGCTTTTCACCATCAGCATAGACCAACAACGCAATCCGCGCCGAGCGGTTGGGATCGTATTCGATAGAATCCACGCGAGCCGGGATATTGAACTTATCCCGCCGGAAGTCAATCATCCGATATTTGCGAGAATGTCCACCCCCGCGATGCCGTACCGTGATCCGCCCATAGGTATTACGTCCGGCGTTCTTGCCCAACGGCTGCACGAGACTGCGCTCCGGTTTAGTCCGGGTGATTTCCTCGAAGGTCTGACCGGTCATCCAACGGCGACCAGGAGATGTAGGATTATATTTTTTCAGTCCCATAACTACGCCTCCAATGCCTCAATCCGCTCGCCGGGCGACAAAGTAACCACGGCTTTCTTCCAGGACGCATGGCGCGTCACCTGACGCCGCCCCCGCATATGGTTAATTTTGGCAGGCATGTTCATCACGTTCACTGCGGCAACTTTCACGTCGTAGATTTCTTCCACTGCCTGTTGAATCTGTAGTTTATTCGCGCCACGCTTTACAATAAAGACATACTGTCCCGCTTCACGCTGGCTATAGGATTTTTCTGTCTCTAATGGACGTACAATTACTTCATAGGTGTCCATATCCTACTCCACCCCATCACTCACAGAATTTTCGGAGCCTAAAAACGACTCGATCACTTTGAGCGCGCCCAACGGCATAACGACATAATCGAACCCTAGCAGGTCGCGCACGTTAAGATAACCGGCGCGTAAAGTCCTGGCTGTTTCAATATTCCGCACGGAACGTTCCACAAACTCGTTGCGTTCCGGCAACAAGAACAGCGCCTTACCGGAGTCGGCAGAAACACTCCGCAGGAAACGCGTGATTTCTTTCGTCTTCGGCGCAGCCATTTCCAATTGATCGATCACGACAATTTGCTCAGCCGCGGCTTTTACCGAAAGCGCCGACCGCAACGCCGCACGGCGCATCTTGCGCGGCATATTCTTTTCGTAGCTCCGTGGCAATGGCCCGTGGGCAATGCCACCACCGACAAACGTAGGGGCATTGCGGCTGCCATGGCGCGCACGCCCGGTTCCTTTTTGCCGATACCACTTCGCCTTTGAGCGATTGTTCTCGCCCCGAGTCTTGACCTTATGCGTCCCCAACCGGGCATTCGCCAATTGTCGCACTAAGGCCTGATGCATCAATGAAACATTGATGGGGGCTTCAAAGATCTCTGGACGCAGTTCGACCTCATCCACTTTCTCGCCCTGCATATTGACCACCGGAACAAGCATAGTTAATTACCTCCTTTGAGGACACGCTGCTTGCGCGACGCCTTGATCATGACCAGGCTCCCATTCGGGCCAGGAACACTGCCGCGCACAGCCAGAAGGTTACGCTCGGGGTCAACCAACACCACTTCCAGGTTCTGAACCGTCACTTGCTTGTTACCCATTTGCCCCGGCATTCTCTTTCCCTTCCAAACCTTACCAGGCGCAGCACACGCACCAATAGAACCCGGCGCCCGTGTGCGGTCAGATTGACCATGAGTGCGGGGGCCGCCGCCAAAACCATAGCGCTTCACCACACCCGCAAACCCACGCCCCTTAGAACGCCCTTCAATATCTACTAATTCTCCCGGTGCGAAAATGTCCACCAGGATTTTCTGACCGACCTCATAGGTCTCATCTTCGCGCGTCCGCACTTCACCCAGATAGCGCACATCAGCCACACCGGCCTTGCGCAAATGTCCCAGCTGCCCCTTGGTCAGGTGCTTGGGTTTGGCTGCGCCATAACCCAACTGCACGGCGCGATACCCATCCTGCTCCGGCGTGCGAATCTGGGTTACGTAACAAGGCCCAGCCTCAACAACCGTCACAGGTACAACTTCGCCATCCGCTTTAATCACCTGGGTCATTCCCACTTTTGTACCCAAAATACCCTTCACCACATCCTCCTTGGGACTGTTAGCGCCAGGTACGCCACATCATCCCTTATTCAAGTATGAAATATCCTACACATCACTCACACTATTCCCCCTGGTCTCTGTCCTATCAACTTCTGGGAAACGATGACCAGGGGGATAGTGTCAAAATTCCAAAAAACCTGGCTATTTAAGCCCTGACATAATAAACTACAACTTGATCTCGATGTCCACGCCAGCCGGCATATTCAAGCGCATCAAAGTATCAATAGTTTTCGAATCCGGTTCCTGGATATCAATCAATCGCTTATGAGTGCGAATCTCAAAATGCTCATGACTATCCTTGTCAATATAGGCTGACCGGCGTACGGTAAAGCGCTCGATCTTAGTCGGAAGTGGCACCGGCCCCACAACACGAGCGCCAGTTCGCTCCGCCGCCTCAACGATGCGACGAGCAGATTCATCCAGGATACGATGATCATATCCCTTTAACCGAATACGAATACGTTGTTTTGCCATAAACCACCTATTCTAGTAAGCAAGTGAAGAGTGAGTCAAAGGCACTGAGACCCACTCTTCGCTTGCAAAATGACAACTACTCGAGGATCTTGGTGATAACACCCGCCCCAACGGTCAGACCGCCCTCGCGGATCGCGAAGCGCGAACCGGATTCCAGGGCCACCGGGGTAATCAATTCCACCGTCATGGGCGTGCTATCGCCAGGCATCACCATCTCCACACCGGCCGGCAAGTCCACAGAGCCGGTAATATCCATCGTGCGAATGTAGAACTGCGGCTTGTACCCGGAGAAGAACGGCTTATGACGACCACCCTCATCGCGGCGCAAGATGTAGACCTCGGCCTCGAACTTGCGCTGCGCCCGAATCGTGTTAGGGGCAGCAACCACGACACCGCGCCCGACCTCTTCCTTCCCGATACCGCGCAGCAACAGACCGGCATTGTCGCCAGCCCGCACCACTTCGAGGGTCTTGTGGAACATTTCCATGGACGTAACCACCGTCTTGCGCGGCTTCTCGTACATATCCCCCACCAATTCAACTTCGGTGTTCGGACGCAGCGTACCGCGGTCAACACGGCCGGTAACGACCGTACCACGCCCCTTGATGGAGAAGACGTCCTCAATAGACATCAAGAAGGGTTTTTCATCCTCACGCTGCGGGGTCGGGATGTACTCATCCACCACGCGCATCAACTCCCAGATACTGGCATAGGCCGGATCACTAGGATCTTTGCTCTGGCAAGTCAACGCCTGAAGCGCGGAACCCTGTACGATGGGGGTCTCGTCACCGGGGAAACCGTAGACGCTTAACAATTCGCGGATTTCCAGGTCAACCAGCTCCAACAGTTCCGGATCATCCATCAAATCAACCTTGTTGAGGAAGACCACCATAGCGGGGACTTCAACCTGATGAGCCAAGAGGATGTGCTCGCGGGTTTGCGGCATCGGGCCATCCACGGCAGACACAACGAGAATTGCCCCATCCATCTGGGCGGCACCCGTGATCATGTTTTTGATGTAGTCACGGTGACCGGGACAGTCCACATGCGCATAGTGGCGATTTTCGGTCTCATACTCAACGTGAGAAATAGCGACCGTCAAAATCTTGGTAGCGTCGCGACGGAACATCTTCGCGTCAGCCTTCGCCACTTCGTCGTAAGCCTTATCCTCCGCCCACCCCTTCGTGGACAGGGTATGCGTAATGGCTGCGGTCAAAGTGGTTTTGCCGTGGTCAATATGACCAATCGTACCAACATTCACATGTGGCTTTGTGCGCTCAAACTTCTGTTTAGCCATTGCTTTCTCTCCTTACTCCTACTTACTGATTATTTCCTTATGTTATGAGTGAAACTGATTGCCTTCTCCAAAACCCATCAGCGATGGGCTTCTCAAAGAAAAGCCGCTACACCACATAAGTCAACACTTATGCGCCGTACAAAATGGTTTCCATCTGCCGCGAATCTACTGGAGCATAATGATGGAACTCCATTGTAAACGTACCTCGTCCCTGCGTCATACTGCGTAAATCGGTGGCGTATCCGAACATCCGTCCCAGTGGCACATAGGCGCGAATTGCCTGTGCTCCACCGATACGAGCATCCATCACTTGGATGTTGGCATTGCGAGCATTCAGATTACCCAGGACCTCGCCCACAAAGCCCTCCGGCGCCACCACCTCCACATCCATCACTGGCTCCAACAGGGTCGGTGCGGCTGACTCGAAAGCCTGACGGCAGGCTTGAGAGGCGGCGGCTTCGAACGCTACTTCGGTCGAAAGCTCCGGGTGGACCTCCGCATTCAACAGGCGGATGACAACCCCCACGAATGGGTACCCAGCCAACACACCACTCTCCAACGAAGCAAGCGCCCCAGCTCTGACCGCCTCTAAAAATCGTGACGGTAGGTCCTGCGGACGCGCAAGATTTTCGAAACGGGAGGCCTCACCCTCACCTGCGGGAGTAACTTCTATACTCACCTTGGCATACTGCGGTTTACCACCCAACACACGGTCGAAAGTCACCGTGACCTGACTGGGTTGCGTCACCGTTTCTTTGTATGAAACTCGAGGCTTGCCGACATTGGCTTGAACGTTGAACTCGCGCAGCATCCGATCAATCAAAATCTCCAGATGCAGCTCGCCCATTCCCCAAATGATCGTCTGCCCCGTACCCTCATCTAAGCGAACCTGAAAAGTGGGGTCTTCCTCAGCCAATCGCTGCAAGGCTTCATTTAATCTATCCTGATCGGCGATGGTCTTAGGCTCCACCGCAACCGAGATAACCGGTACAGGAAATCGAATGGACTCCAAAACCACAGGGGCGTGCATCGCTGAGAGTGTATCCCCAGTGAAGGTATTCTTCAGGCCGACTGTGGCGCCGATGTCACCCGCCCCAATCTCCTCAGCCTCTTCACGATGGTCGGCAAACATTCGCAACAGTCTGGATACACGCTCACGGCCCCCCTTGGTGGAATTCAGGTATACATTACCCCGGGTTATTCTACCAGAATAAACCCGGAAGTAAGCTAATCGCCCTACATAGGGGTCTGTAGCTATTTTAAAGACCAACGCAGCTAAAGGTTCGTCCACAGCAGCAAGACGTTCCTCAAGTTGCTGTTTTTTGGGATTTTCACCCTTGACAGGCGGAATATCCAATGGTGAAGGCAAAAAATCAACAATCGCATCGAGTAGAGGTTGAACGCCTTTGTTCCGCAACGACGAACCGCACAGAACGGGTTGTAAGTACCCGGCTACCGTTGCTGCCCGCAGCGCCCGTTTCAGGTCAGCGATAGAAATTTCCTCGCCTTCCAGATAACGCTCTACCAGAGAGTCGTCAGTTTCTACAATGGCCTCCAGCATCGCCGCGCGAGCTTGACTGGCCTCAGCTTCTACCGCATCGGGGATCGGAATTTCCGCGACGGTTTCGCCAGACTCATCAGTCCAGATCCAGGCGCGCCATTCGAGCAAATCCACCAAACCCCTAAAATCAGCTTCGGCGCCGATCGGCCATTGGATGGGGACCGGATTTGCCTTCAAGCGCTTGTGGATAGTATCCACCGCGTGGGAAAAATCCGCCCCCAATTTATCCATCTTGTTAATAAATGCAATCAGCGGCACCTGGAACGCGCGTGCTTGGCGCCAAACCGTTTCCGATTGTGGTTCTACCCCGGCAGTGCCGTCGAAGACAACGACACCCCCATCCAGAACCCGTAGACTACGCTGCACCTCGGCGGTAAAGTCTATATGCCCTGGCGTGTCCACAATGTTAATCTGGTGTCCATGCCAATAACATGTCACTGCCGCCGATGTAATCGTGATACCACGCTCGCGCTCCTGAATCATCCAATCGGTAACGGTGGTACCTTCGTCCACATTTCCCAGACGATGGGTACGCCCTGTATAGTACAGGATGCGCTCGGTAGTGGTCGTCTTGCCCGCATCAATGTGGGCAATGACTCCAATATTGCGAATACTTTCAAGTGAATGTTCAGCAGCCATCGCCACTCATCTCAATGCTCACCGGCGATAGCGCAACCTATCCGCCTTACCTGCTCCAGATAGGCCTTACCACCGAAGGTGTGCAAAGGCCCGGTTCGCCTCCGCCATCTTCAAAGCTTCCTCACGCCGCTTCACCGCAGCGCCCAGCCCACCAGCAGCATCCACAAACTCGGCAGACAATTTCTGAGCCATACCGCGCCCCCCGCGCTTGCGAGCAGCTTCCAAAATCCAACGGATCGCTAGAGCGAGTTGTCGGTAATGCGGAACTTCTACGGGAACCTGGTAAGTGGCGCCACCCACACGACGCGGGCGCACTTCGACGGACGGCATAACATTCTGCATAGCCGTATTAAAGACCTCCAACGCCGGCTTATTAGCACGCGCTTCGGCCAATTCCAGAGCTTCATAGAACACATGCTGCGCCACGCTTTTCTTACCGGCGCGCATCATGCGGTTGACAAACTTTTGAGCTTCTATGCTGTGGTAGCGAATATCAACGGGAACTTCTCGTTTAGGCGGACGTGATCGTCTTGACATAACTGACTCCGTTTCTAAATTACTTCTTAGCGCGCTTAGTGCCGTACTTCGACCGTTGTTGATTGCGCTTCTCCACACCGGTGGCGTCTAACGTGCCACGCACAATATGGTAGCGAACGCCTGGTAGATCCTTCACACGACCACCACGGACCAACACCACCGAGTGCTCCTGCAAATTATGCCCCTCACCCGGAATATAGGCTGTCACCTCGATACGATTCGAGAGACGCACACGCGCGACCTTACGCAAAGCCGAATTGGGTTTCTTAGGTGTTTCAGTGCGCACGACAGTACACACACCACGCTTCTGCGGATTACCGCCCTTATAGCGCGTCCGTCGCCCGCCCTTTTTCGTATTCACATTGTACAGCATCGCTGGGGACTTGGATTTCTGAGCCTGTGGTTTGCGTCCCTTGCGTACTAACTGATTAATTGTAGGCACATTCTCCTCCTAAAATTTCACCGACACAACACAACTCTATCAATTTCAGCAAACAAGGCCATCATACCCTGCGATGGCCTCCTTGTTGTAGACCAGTTATATGTTAAACCCTGGGAGGCAGGAGTTATAGCTGCCCCCTACTGCGAAACAGGATTTTACCACAGAGTGAAAAAAGGTCAACCGTCTATTCACCAGGCGCCAAGCCCAACAAACCCATTCCCAACTTTGGCAGTTGCATCCGCCGTTCGTCACGCCCGAAACGCAATACTTCGCCAGAATCGGTCACAGCTTCAACTGCCAGCGCCAGACTCTGCAATTCCTTCACCAACACCTTGAACGAAGCCGGGATTCCCGGCTCCTCAATCGGGGCTCCCTTGACGATAGCTTCGTAAGCTTTCACACGCCCCTGCACATCGTCCGATTTGATGGTGAGCATCTCTTGCAAGGTGTAGGCCGCGCCATAAGCTTCCAACGCCCAGACCTCCATTTCGCCGAAGCGCTGACCGCCAAATTGCGCTTTGCCTCCCAGCGGCTGCTGCGTCACCAGCGAATATGGCCCGGTAGAGCGGGTGTGAACTTTGTCTTCAACCAGGTGCGCCAGCTTCAACAGGTAAATGATCCCCACCGTTACAGGTTGATCAAAAGGCTCGCCCGTCTTACCATTGTAAATGAGCATCTTGCCCAAAGTGGGGAGAGGATCCCGACGTTGGTGGCTGTATTCAGTGGCCGCTAACACTACAGCTTCATCAGTAAGCTCGGCAACGTTCTGCCCGCGAGACTCCATCCAAAGACGCAAACACACGGCCTGGGCTTTCTCATTTGCAGCATGGCGCTCAGGAAGGGACAGTACTTCACCCTCAAAGGAAAGGATGTCGCCGGGATTGTAATTGCGCTCTTTGAGCCATTCACTCAAAACCGAACGGCGCGCATAGGTCCGATCATCCCGCAAGGCATTAAGGTCGTACCCCTTGGGCGTCAGCCAGGAAGCAACGTACAGTAACCGGGCCTCCTCGTCGTCGTGGAGCGTCTCCAATGGATACTCCTGCGCCTTGAGCCACACCCATGCCCGCTCCATGATGTCGTCCCAGGCATAGTCTATAAGCCACGCCCGCGCCAGTTCCGCTGCGATCTCCCCTTCGTCGGCGCCGTCAAATACCGGCGTGACCGTGCGGAATCCCAGACGATTAGCCGCCCAGCCCAGATGAGTTTCCAGGATTTGCCCGATATTCATACGACCGGGCACGCCCAGCGGATTCAGGATGATGTCAACAGGAGTGCCATCACTTAAGAAGGGCATATCTTCGATGGGTACGATCTTGGAGATCACGCCTTTATTGCCATGGCGACCGGCCATTTTGTCCCCTTCGGTGATCTTGCGCCGCTGCGCCACACTGACACGCACGACTTTTTCGACACCGGCCGGCAAATCGCGGTATTCCTCGCGATCGAAGACCTTGATTTCCACTACTTTGCCGTGAGCGCCATGGGGCATACGCAAACTGGTGTCCTTAACATCGCGCAGCTTTTCCCCAAAGATCGCCCGCAGCAATTTTTCTTCAGGCGTCAATTCCTTTTCACCTTTGGGGGTGATTTTGCCGACCAGGATATCCAGTGGGCCAACCTCAGCCCCAATACGCACGATGCCGTCTTCGTCAAGATCGCGCAGCGCGTCATCCGAAACATTGGGGATTTCACGGGTAATTTCTTCAGGGCCTAACTTGGTATCCCGCGCCGATGATTCGAGTTTCTCAATGTGAACCGATGTGAAACGGTCGTCACGGACCAATTGCTCGCTAAGCAAAATGGCGTCTTCGTAGTTACCGCCCTCCCAGGACATAAAAGCCACGAGTACGTTTTGCCCCAGGGCCAATTGTCCCCCCTCGGTGGAAGAACTATCGGCTAACACATCGCCGGCCTTCACGCGCTGGCCTTTGAACACCACCGGGCGTTGATCCACGCATGTGCTTTGATTCGAGCGGCTGTACTTCTTCAAGTTGTGACGGACAATCTCGCCATCGTCCTGGCCCACCACGATATGATCACCGGTGACGCTTAAGATGGCCCCGTCGCTCTTCGCCAGAATGACCGACCCGGAGTTCAACGCAGCGGCCCCTTCCACTCCTGTACCAACATAGGGGGCGTCCGGCGCGATCAACGGGACAGCTTGCCGCTGCATGTTCGATCCCATCAACGCCCGGTTAGCATCGTCGTGTTCCAGGAAGGGAATTAACGCTGCCGATACCCCCACAATCTGGATCGGTGCCACGTCAATGTAGTCAATGCGCACAGGGGGGGCAAACCCGGGGCCGTCGGCCTTACGCACGGCGACACGCTCGCCCACAAAGTGTCCGACCTCGTCCAGACGGGCATTGGCTTGAGCGATCACATAAGGCTCTTCGCGGTCGGCGGAGAGGTAGGCAATTTCATCTGTCACCCGCGGCACAATCCGCACAGGCTGCGTCAGAGGTAAAGCCGCAATCTTTTCGGCTAACTCCGGGGTAATTTTCACGCCGGCCGGCACAACGACCTCCTCTGTCTGAGGATCCTGCACATCTTCGCGGATTACTTCACCCACCAACTGGTCCACCGTGTTATGGACGGTGCGAATCACCCTACGGTAAGGGGTTTCAATAAAACCCAAATCGTTCACACAACCGTAGGTGGAGAGACGCCCAATCAGCCCAATGTTTGGCCCCTCGGGGGTCTCAATCGGGCAAATGCGACCATAGTGGCTGTCGTGTACGTCGCGCACGTCAAAACCAGCCCGCTCGCGGCGCAACCCCCCCGGACCGAGAGCCGACAAGGTGCGCTTGTGCGTGAGGCTGGAGAGGGGGTTGGTCTGTTCCATAAATTGCGAAAGCTGGCTGGAACCGAAGAACTCCCGAATCGCCGCTACCACGGGCCGGATGTTGATCAGATTCACCGGCGTCGGGGATTCTTCGCGGATACTCATGCGCTCTTTGACGACGCGCTCCATGCGCACCAAGCCCACCCGAATTTTCGCCTGAACCAGTTCGCCGACCGTCTTGACGCGCCGGTTGCCCAAGTGATCCATATCATCAGGCCCGGCCACGCCGTTGTTAATGTGGATCATCCGCCGGACTAAAGCGACAATGTCCTGCTTGGTAATCGTGCGGACGGCCATGGGGACTTCAATCTGCAACCGTTGGTTGAGCTTATAGCGGCCCACACGCTGAAGGTTATAACGTTGCGGATCAAAAAGCTGAGAAACCAGGTATTCTTGCGCATTTTCCAGGGTGGGCGGATCGCCGGGGCGCATCCTTCGGAAGAATTCAATGAGCGCCTCCTGGGCAACGGTGCGGTCGGTCTTGGTTTCCCAATTAGGCTCCTGGCGAATCGTGTTCGCAATCCAGGGATGATCGGGGTCGTTGTCCGCAGCGCCGAAAATATTCATTAAATCTTCGTCGTCGCCCACGACCAACTCGGGAGTGCGCAATTCATCTTCCACCGCCGCCAGGGCGCGCAGGAAAATGGTCACCGGGATGGTGCGTTTGCGGTTAAACCGCAAGGTGAGATAGCCGGATTTTCGGGTTTCAAATTCCATCCAGGCGCCGCGATCGGGGATCAACTTGGCGCTGGCCAAGCGATGACCGCTGTCATCATCCACGCCGAAATATACGCCAGGGGAACGGATCAACTGGCTCACGACCACCCGCTCCGTACCGTTGATGATGAACGTGGCATTTTCAGTCATTAACGGCAGATCACCCAGGAAAATTTCTTGCTGGACGATTTCGCTGGTCTCGCGGTTCACCAGAGCCACATCTACGTACAACGGGATAGCATAGGTCAGATCCCGGTCGAGACATTCCTCCTGGCCGTGCTTGGGTTCACCAAAGCGATATCCTAATTCAAAGCCATTCTCTTGCGCTTTGGCGCTAGGGAAGAAGAGGCTCAACAAGCCATTGAAACTATCAATCGGCGAAATTTCGTCAAAAAGCTGGAAAAGTCCTTCCTTAAGCAACCAGTCATAAGACTTAAGTTGCACCTCAACCAAGCCAGGTAACGGCAAGGCGCTCAGAATGCGTGCATACGATTTAACCCCAAGGTCGGTTACTGACATTCTAATCCAATTCCTCCCGGGAGTCCCCCTGAGAATTACAACCAAAACTAATACCAACAATCACAAAGGCGACATAACGAAAAAATAGTATACCATGCTTTGTAGGATCGTCAAAAGCCGGTCAGAAACAATGTGATATGCAGAGAAGTAGCAATAGCGCGGTGAGAAACGGTGCTGATAGGTGAAACGTGTGATAAGTTCCTTTGTCCGAAATTTAAGAGGGCCAGCGACGCGGCCCGCGTTCATCAGGGCCTTCTGCAGGATGAGGACGAGGAGGGCGTGGCATGAACAGGTCTTCCTCGTCTATCCCCAAAACCAATTCGATTCTGGCCATAGCCGCAGCGTCATAACGGGTATATTTACATGAGTCACAACGCCATGCGGCAAAACCAGGGACTGTAACCAGGCGTGTTCCCCAACGCCGCACATACGTCATCCTAATTGGCTTCAAACTACCAAATGAACAATTTGGACAAGAATAACTCATGCAAATACCTTTACTTACTTTTCAAGAGAGAAAACTTACCCTACGCTTCGCATCCACCGGGTCCAGAGCGGTTGCCCCCTTTGCAACTTTAGGGTGTCTCCAACTCTGGAAATGCATAATGCGGAATCCAACCCCATTTCTCCGGCGGCCAATACCGAAAAACCGATTTACCAATAATACTCTGGCGCGACAAAGGTCCCCAGCGATGCGAATCACTGGAATTGTTCCGATTATCCCCTAAAACCAGGTACTCATCCTCTCCCAACGTACGCTCCTCATAATAGTAGCTCGGTGGCCCGCTGATATAGGACTCGTTCAAAGCTATGCCGTTAATCCAAACTCGCCCGTCATGCACGGTCACTTTTTCACCCGGTAAGCCGATCACCCGCTTAATATAAGGAATAGCGCTTTGTTCATTGGGAGGGTCAAGCACTATCACGTCGCCCCGTTCCGGTGCATGAAACCAGTATGTAATTTTGCTTACAATTAAATACTGACCCTCATGTAAAGTCGGTTCCATACTGATAGACTGCACTTCGTAGCGACCGGTGATGGTGTTAATCACCAGGAAAATAATGACTGCTAAGATCAGGGTCTCCAGCAGATCCCGCAACCACACCCCGATCCCCGACGATGTGGGCTGCGCGGAAACGCCGGTCATAGCTTCGACCGGCGCCGCAATACTTTCCGCCGCCAATACCGTTTCGCGGCTCTCTTGTGATCGAAAAACCTCTTCTTGCATTCCAGGACCCAATCGAAGTTAACTACTGCATGGTTTCCAATTCAGGAAAAACATAATGGGGAATGGGTCCCCAATGCTCCGGTGGCCAGTAACAAAAGATTGCTTTCCCCAAAATTTGATCGCGCGACAACAATCCCCAGGCGTGAGAATCGCTGGAATTATTTCGATTATCCCCCAGGACCAGGTATTGGTCCTCGGCTACGACCCAATTGCCGGTATAGTAAGGGGATTCATTAATGTAAGGCTCATTTAAGGCAATGCCATTAACCCAGACGCGCTGATCCCGCACCTCCACCACATCACCGGGCAAACCAATGACCCGTTTGATGTAAGGAATCTCACTCTGCTGATTCGGCGGATCCAGAACAATAATATCGCCACGTTCGGGAGGATGCAGCCAATAAGTGACCTTGCTGGCGATCAAATATTGTCCATCATAGAGACTGGGCACCATACTGTGTCCATGCACTTGATAACGTCCGGTTAATGTGTTGATGATCAGAAAAAGAATCACTGCCAACAGCAGCGTTTCTACGGCATCCTGCAACCAGGAACGAATGCCAAAGGAACGCCCCAGAGAAGGCTCGCCATCTTCCTGTTCAGGAGCAGCTTCAGTTGCTACTGCTTCAAATTGCTCATCCAAATCATACACCTCCCACTTTAAACGCTTAAAATTATAACCTATATCTAAGAAGGAGCAACCGTCCAAACACAACTCCGCCCGAAGCTAAAAGCCGGGCGGAGTTGTGTTTGGGGTGTGTCCCAGATTCAGAAGGAGGAAGATGGTACTTCTCACCCTTTATACAAATGACATTTGACAAGCGTATCATCCACGAGAACGTCCGCGGGCATTTCAGATTTGCATTTTTCCATTACGTGAGGACATCTTCCGGCAAATTTGCAGCCGACACGCAGGTACTCTTCACTTTCCAACTCGGAAAGCGTGATTGCAGAGCTCCACCGCTTTTTGGGATCGGCTTCGGGGATGGATTCGCGCAGCAGTTGGGTGTAGGGATGCCTGGGCGACATCAACACTTGCTCGACCGATCCCATTTCGACGATGTTACCTCTGAACATGATGGCAATGCGCTCACTGACGTAGTAGGCGGTCGCCAGGTCATGGGTGATGTAGAGCACCCCCAGATCGGTATCTTCCTTGAGGCGCTTGAACAGGTTAACGATTGACATGCGCAATGAGGCATCCACCATCGAAACGGGTTCGTCCGCAATGAGCAAGTTGGGCTTGGTCAGCAAAGCCCTGGCGATAGAGATACGTTGCAGTTGTCCGCCGGAGAACTCGCTGGGGTATTTCCCGGCGAACTCGTCGTAGGTAAGTCCCACCAACTGGAGCGTCTCATCAATGAGAGCGATGGCCTCGTGCTTGGTTGTCGCCATTTTGAAGTTCTGGAGGGTTTCGAAGAAATAGCGGTCCACGACGCGCAGCGGGTTAAAGGTGCCAAACGGGTCCTGAAAGATGGCCTGGATACCCTCTTCTTGCCAGACTTTCTTGCCTTTGGTTTCGGCGCGATCTTTGCCGTTGTGGATGATCGCGCCCGAAGTCGGTTCTTCAAAACCCAAAATGATCTTGGCCGTCGTGGTTTTGCCGCAGCCGCTCTCTCCCGCCAGGGTAAAAATCTCGCCCGGTCTGATAAAGAAAGATACATTATCGGTAGCCGTTAATTTGACCCTTGAGAGGATACTCCCCATGGTGAATACTTTGGTCAGGGCCTTGACTTCAAGCAGCTTTTCCATGCTCTCCTCCAACCAACCAACAGGCGACTTTATGATCGGTGTCCAGTGAGATAAGGTCTGGCGTTTTTTCCAAACAGATTTGCATAGCGTGTGGGCAGCGGGGATGGAATGCGCAGCCGCCAGGAAGGTCAATAAGGGAAGGAGGACTTCCGGGTACGCTTTCGCGGGGCGACTTGTCACCAAACTGTGGCAGTGAATTGATCAAGAACCGGGTATAGGGATGCTGTGGATCGCCGTAAATCTTTTCGGTAGTGGATTCCTCGACGATTTTCCCGGCATACATAATGCCGACCCGATCGGCGATATTCGCCTGCACCCCCATATCGTGGGTCACCATGATGATGGTGTTTTTCAGTTTCCTCTGAATATCCATCAAGAGTTGCACCACGCCCCGCTGGACAACCACGTCGAGCGCCGTGGTTGGCTCATCGGCGATGATGATGCTGGGTTTCAGCAGCGCCGCCAGGGCGATCGTCACCCGTTGGCGCATCCCGCCGGATAACTGGTGCGGATAGGCGTCCAGAATCTTGGGCGGCAGGCCCAACTCGGCGATGTGTTTCTCGGCAATGGCGAGGGTTTCTTCCTTACTTCTTCCAGTCACGTGGCTTTCGATGAAATCCAGGTAGGTCTCTTTCAGTTTAATCACGGGGTTGAGCGCGCTCATAGAACCTTGCGGAACGTAAGCGATGTAGTCCAACCGCAATTTTCGCTTGGCCTCCGGACTCAAGGTAGCCACATCCACCGCCTCACCGTCAACATAGTAGAAGATGTAGCCGTCAATCAGACGCAGCGGCGGTTCAATCGCGGCGGCCAGCGCTTTCAGCAGCGTCGTCTTGCCGCAGCCGCTCTCGCCAGCGATGCCGTAGACTTCGTTTTCGCGGATATCGAGATTTACTTCGTTGACCGCCTTGACGATCTTCTGGGTCCCGAAAACATCGAGTATATAGAAGGTTTTCAGTCCTTCAGTTCTGAGTATGGTCTTATTCATCATTACCTCATTGCGCCCCAACGCGTTGGATGCGCGTGCGTGGATCCAGGTATTCGCTGATGCTGACGGAGAGCCAGTAGAGCGCAACAAACAAGCAGAGCGACAAGCCCACCGGCGTCAAGATCCACCACCAGCGCGCTAGCAGAATGGACTGGTAGAAGAGCGCCCAGTTCAGCATCGTCCCCAGGGTGGGAATGTTAAGGTTGACCAACCCGAGGATAGCCAGTGTCATCTCTAGCCCGATCGCCCAGGCGATGTTGTTAATCAGGGTCGAAAAGATCAACGGCGTGGCAAAGGGTATGTATTCCTTCAAGACCAGTTTGACAGTTCCCGTACCCGAGAGGAGGGCCGTCTTGGTAAAGTCTCGCTCACGCAAGCTCAAGATAACCGAGCGGATCAGGCGCGCGTCCCATGCCCAACCGAAAAACGACAGCAACAATCCCAGAACCATCAGATTCATAAATTGCCGCACCATCATGGCCAGCATAACCATAATCAGAAAGATTGGGATCACCAGCAGGCTGTCGCCAGCAAACATTAGTACCCGGTCGGCTGTACCGCCTAGATATCCGGCGACCATGCCCACGATGATGGCAATCACCCGCGAAATCAACGAGGCAATGAGGGAGATGATCAGGGAATTGCGCACCGCAAACGTCGCCTGCCAAAAGATATCCTGGCCGTTTGAATCGGTGCCCAGCCAATGTTCAGCCGATGGCTTGGTATCTCTCGGGACGACATTCCATAGCGTAGGATCATAAGGTGAAAAGTTGGATAGGAGGGCCATCACCACAATGACCACCAGCACGCTAAAGCTGACGAAAAAGCGATAATCTCTGAAAAGATCTTTAAGGATTCTCATGGGATCGGTCTCCTTATGTGTATCTCACCCGCGGGTCGAACAGGGGGTATACCAAGTCAACGAGCAGAATTGCCGTCGTGATACCGAAGATAGAAAAGATCGTGATGCCCATGATCAGATTGTAATCCCCGTTGATGATAGCTCTGTAAAGCAACATACCCAGGCCGGGATAACCAAACACGATCTCGGTAATCAGCGCCCCGCTGAAAATTTGCCCCAGCCCAAGCGCCAGGCCGGTAATTTGCGGCAGCATAGCATTGCGAATGATGTATTTACCCACGATGCGGCTTTCTTTGACGCCGCCCAGTTTGGCGTACTGAACGAAATTCTCCGCATTGATGTTCTGCACCAGGAGTTTCATGGTTTGGAAGTTGACCGCGCCTCCCAGGACTATGAGCGAGACAGCAGGTAAGGCCGAATGCCAGAGGACGTCTTTGATAAAGGGCCAGGTGAACGTGGGGATAGCGCCCAATGACGCCCCGCCGGTAATGGGGAACCAACGCACGACATAAGAAAAAATCAGAAGCAGCATGAAGGCGAAGATGTAATAGGGCAGCGGTCGGGTGACCATGGCGGCGGCATCCAGGACCTGCGACCACCCCTTACGCGAATAGTAACCCGCTAACCCGCCAATGATATTCCCTAGTGTCCACGTGATGGCGGTCGTGGTCAACAGCAGCCCCAAAGTCCAGGGCATCGCGTTGAAAATAAGCTTGTTGACGCGGGTGGGGAATTGGAAAAAGGAAACGCCAAGGTCGCCGCGGAACAATCTACCCCAAAAAGCCCAATACTGGTCGAACCAGGAGCCTTCCAGGCCATACATCTCGGTCAGGTCGTTGATAACCCTGTCCATCGTGCCTGGTTCCAGCAATGAACCGCGCGCCTGCATCTGATCAATCATTCTCATAACCGGGTCATTCGGCGTGAGTCTGGGAATGAAGAAAACCACAGTGATGCCCAGCCAGATGACCAGAACATATTGAATCAGACGAGGGATAAGATATCGTTTCACGAATGTCACGGGAATCACCTCACTTGTCAAAAGTAATCCTGGGCGGGCGAGGCGTCCGCCCAGGATTATTATACTACATACCGCACAACTACATTCCGGTAGGTTCCAGGAATGGGGTCATGTACTTGAGGTTGGGCCAATGTGTATAAGGCACACAGTAGGGATTTTCGCTACCGGGCCAGTTGGTCCAGTAGTACTGATCCCAGCCGATGAAGCCGATATACCCAAAGGTCGGGATGCCGGGCATATTCGTGACGGCTTCCTTGAGGCCCTCGATGCCGACAGCGATGACGGCTTCGGTATCGAAGGGATCCGTCTCGCGCAGTTCCTTGATGATGTTATCCATCTTTTCACTCATCCAGCGGCAGGAATGGCCTTGGGTGCGTTCGCCGACCGGCCGGATGTAGGCCGAGTTCCAGCGGTCGAGCACGCGATACAGGTCGGGGCCGGCACCCCAGGGTTCTTGCGCCGGCCAGTCGCCGCTCACATCAAAGTCGCCGACAGCGATCAAATCAGCGCGCGCTTCTGAGGGGAATACTTCGGCGTCAATGCCGAACTTCTTCCACTGCTGTACGGCCGCCGCCGCATTGCGCGCATTCATGTTGGAAAGTGTGGTTTCGGACAGGAACGTTATCTTGAATGGATTGCCATCGGGCAGTAGCCATTGTCCGTCCGCGTCCCTTGAGAAACCATTCTTCAGCAGCAATTTCTCGGCGATCTCCGGGGCATACTTGTACCACCCCAGCCCGAAAGCTTGCTCGATGAATTCCGGCGTATCGGGGAAGATATAACCACGAGTCCGGGCATAGTCGGCGATGCGCTGCGGCGCAGTGGAGTCATACGGAGCGAAGGTTTCGCCATCGCCAACATCAATCGTGAAGGACTCCAACCAGTCTTGCATCGGCTCGATGTAATCCCGTGGGTAAGCGCCAAGATGCGGGACGTGTACCGGGCTTAACGTGCCCGAGGAATCCACAGCGATGCTCGTGTACTCGACGATATCCATCGCCAGCACCAAGGCCCAGCGGACATCGAGGAGATCGAACGGCGGCCGAGCGGTGTTAATGTTGATGCCGGTGATGCAGGGGTCGTTGTTGACCACGAAGGGGAAGGTCGGCTGGTAGGTGCGGGAGGTCTTGGACTGCGCTAACAGCGCCTTCTGCCCATCGGCCGAGAGTTCCGCCACATCCAGTTGGTGGGTCAATTGCGCCAGGATTTGCGCGCCTTCATCGGCGAAGAACTGGAAGATGACGTATTTGGGCTTCGGCATACCGTACATGATACCGGTCGGGCTTTTGTCCCAATCTTCGCGCCGTTCCCAGGCTGTCCAGGCGCCTTGGGGATCGAAGCTGTGCAGCTTGTAAGGACCACAGCCGACGAACGGATTGTGCGTAAACAGTACCGGGTCCTCTTGCTTCTCGAAGATGTGCTTGGGCATAATCCTGGTGCAGCCCCAGCGGTCGAGGAAAGTGGTGTGGAAGCGGGAGTTGGGCTGGTTCAGCACAACTTTGACCGTGTAATCATCCTCGGCGGTGACAGAGGCGACGTTATCCACCATATAGTTATGGGCGCCGAGCTGGTCGTAAGCTTTGAACGTCTCGATCGAGTAAACCACATCAGCAGCGGAGAAGGGTTCGCCATCACACCATGCGACGCCCTTGCGCAAGTTGATCGTACACTCCGTGAAGTCCGCATTGTAGATCGGGTCGCTCTCCGCCAGGCCGTTAATGATCGCGCCCGTGGCGAAATCCACCGTCCAGAGCGCCTCGTCGGCCACGTTCTGAATGCCGCGATCCGACGATTTCCAGCCAACCCACCAGTTGAAGTTGTCGGGCGTACCGACACGCCCGGTGAGGATTCTGGCGATCAGCGTCTCGCTTCTGGGGAAAGTGCCCAACACGGCGGGCGCTTCTTCTTTGGGGGCTGCCGGTTCGGGGGTGGCCGTCACTACCTTTTCGATGACCTGGGTTTCGATGACTTTCTCCACGACGGGTGTGCCCTCAACGATTTTGGTCACTTCCTTCTCAACTTCAATCGTTTCCCTGATAACCTGCGGCGTGGGGGTGCTACAGGCCGTTGCTACCATCCCGGCCGTGACTACGGCCGCACCGCGCAGGAATTCCCTGCGGGTAAGTTTCTTTCTGCTCTCCTTCATTTTTTCCTCCAGACATGTTTAGTTGAAACTGAATACTTTACTAATCTGAGTGTGGGGTGAATAGTTTTGATATATAGCTTATAGAATTCCTCCTTACCATAGCGTGGGGATCATTACCGAACGCAACAAAGAAAAATAATTTTCACAAACCGCTATTAAATTGAGCGGCATGACTCTCTGATAATCAAGTGAACCGGCATTCGGCAAAGCAGTTGATCCGGGGGTTCCCCATGCATCAACTTAATCAACATCTGGGTCGCCACATATCCCATTTCACTGACGGTTTGATCCACCGTGGTGAGGCCCGGCTGCGATCCGACGGCCTCCGGGATGTTGTCGAAACCGACCACCGACAAATCGTCAGGAATCCGCAGGCCGGCTTCACGGGCGGCGTCCATCACCCCCAGCGCGGATTGGTCATTTGAGGCAAAAATCGCGGTGGGTGGTTCCGGTAGGGCGAACAATTGCTGGGCGCAGCTAAAACCGGTCTCGCGGGTATAGTCACCCGGTTGGATCAACGCCTCATCCACCGGCAGCCCAGCCTGCCGAAGCGCTTCGACATAGCCCTGGTGCCGGCGATTGGAACTGACCAATCCCTTCCGGCCGGCAATGAAGCCGATATGCCGATGCCCTAGCCCGATCAGATACGCCATCACCGCAATAGCGCCCTCGCGATTGGCCGAAATGACGGCAGGAAACAGGTTGTGTTCGTGGGGGTCAATGGCAACCAGCGGCGAAATCGAAGTTAAATCTTCCGTCGTAGGGGTCACGACCAGCACGCCATCGGTCAGACTGCCCTCCAGTCGGGACAGATGCCGGCGCTCCCATCCCGATTGTGTATCTGCGGCGATGCGGCCGCTGCTGTAAGCGATGACGTCGTATTCAGTGCCGTAGATAGCTCTGCCAATCCCCTTGAAAAGTTCCAAACTAAAAGGGTCGCCCATATCCACCACCAAAACACCAATAACATTGGTGCGCCGGCTGCGCAGACTGGTCGCGGCAAGGCTGGAACTGTACCCAAGTTCGGCAATCACATGTTGGACTTTTTCGTACGTTTCCGTTGAAACATCGTCCTTGTCATTCAAAACCCGCGACACAGTGGAAACTGAGACGCCGGCAGCTTTAGCGACATCACGAATGGTCAGGGGTGTTTTAGTGCGGTTCATCACTTTCAACCTTTGGGTGAGTTGAACAATTCCCGGTAACAATACCGGCATCGTTACCGGAAACTCTTAAACTATAGCATACTTTACGGGGCATGTCAATAGGGAATTTAGAAAAACAACAAAAAACACCCCTGGGTATTCCAGGGGTGTTAAAAATCATCCAATCAAGCTTCCGGTTGAGACGGCGCTTCCTCTTCTTCCTCTTCATCCTCCCAGCCAATGATCCAGACGGCCAGGCCGGCGACGGCAATCGTGGCAACGATCAGGGCGACCCATTGCCCGGCCAACAGCCCCACATCCCGCGCTGACCAGACCAGAATGATCACCATGCCCAACGCCAACACGATCCACGAAGTCAATTGAGGATGCGCCGTCACAAATTGTTTGATCTTCTCCATACGACTCTGTTCTCCCTGTTCACTTAATCTTGAACACTCTGTTAGAAAGGCTTACGCGCCACTTCATCGCGCAACTGCTTCACCACAGCCTCGTTCTGTTGCGCGTCCCATTCCGCCGCGGCCTCCCGCCAGGCGCGATGCAGCATGTCCGCCGTGGAACGCCGTTCATAACCTAACAGGCGCCAATATTCCACCAGGTCGGGGCTGGGATCAGGCGGCAGAAAGAGGATGGCCGCCTCAGCCTGTAGTACGCTTCCCGCTTCTTCCATGGCGGATGACAAAGCCTTGCCAATGGCGACCCGCTCAATACCCGGCGCAATCAGAAAATCCGTTACCCGGATGACCAGGTTCTCTACCTGGAAGCCAATCAGGCCAACGATCTGACCGTCAGCTTCAGCTAACATGAACCCCACCTGGCTGAAGCGTTCCGCCACTTCCATCCGCGTCAGGCCCACGCCTGGCCG
The DNA here is from genome assembly GCA_034429475.1 of Anaerolineae bacterium. Classification (GTDB taxonomy): domain Bacteria; phylum Chloroflexota; class Anaerolineae; order B4-G1; family SLSP01; genus JAKQHY01. The sequence continues at coordinate 4,208 of DAOUGD010000213.1, read as the reverse complement.
CGCACGGTTGACAAACGCCGCGATGGCCTCCGCATCCTTGAGTCGCGCCTTACGCACCTGGACGTTATCCGCCATGACCGCACCTCCCCTGGGAACGTGAATTAGGAATCGGAATAGAACTTTGCTTCATTATACCCCGGTTTAAGAGATGCACAAAAAACGCGCCGGTTGGATTGATTTTTTACCTCCTCAATGCTATCATAGCTCGCGATGGTTCACAAAACGCTCACCCTCAGCGCGGCGACCGCCCTGCCAATCGGCGATCTGGCAGGCCTGCTCAATCAGGCCTATGCCGATTATTACATCCCGGTACACATGACCACCCAACGGTTGATCGAGATGTGCCGGGAAGAGGACATTGATTTGCAGAAATCAGTGCTGGCGCTGGTCGGGCGCACTCCCGTCGGCGTAGCGTTTCTTTCTATCCGCGCCGACCAGGGCTGGGTCAGCGGGGTCGGCGTTCGCCCAGAATGGCGGCGGCAGGGCATCGCCGGTCAGTTGCTGCGCCACATCCAGGCAACGGCGCAGACCGGTGGACTACAAACGCTGTGGTTGGAAGTACTCACCCAAAATACGGCGGGGGCGGCGCTTTACGGCAGCCTGGGATTTGAGTGGGTGCGGGATTTGTTGGTGTTGAACACCGACGCGGAACAATTGGCCTCTGGCGCCTATCCCCCTCAAGTCAACTATACCTCTCCCGCTACCCTGTTAGAATACTACAGCACCTTTCACGACGTGCGCGCGCCCTGGCAGCGCGACTTGCCCTCCCTGCGAGGCTGTCTGGAGACGCTCCACGGTTTGGGGTATTGGGAAGCCCGCCGGTTGGTCGGATACGTCCTCTATCAGATGGGGGAGACCGACTACGCGATCTACGACCTGGCCGTCGCCCCCACCCATCCGCAGCGGATCGCCGTGGCGCAGGCTCTACTCATGGCGCTCCACGCCGCCCGCGCCGACCTGGGTAGTTACATCATCAACGTTTCCGCCGACGACCCACTGGCGCCCGCCTTCCTCAATGTGAATTACCGCATCTGGCAGCGCCAATATGAGATGCAATGGCAAGTAAAGTGAGAGTTCCCATGAACGAAAAAACCTCAACTTCCCCCGTCGCCCCCGCTGAGGCACATTGCCCCAGTTGCGGGCGCTTTGTCGGCCCGTACGCGACGTGCCCGTACTGCGGCGCGAAGCAGCAAGGACGCATCCCGATAAACGTCGTCAAAATTGCGGCGCTCCTCCTGGCGACCGTCGGGCTGCTGGCGCTGTGGGGGATCGCCCGCACCGCCGAAATTCCCGCCGTCACCGCCGCCGACGCGGGCGGGACGCTGAACATGGCCTACGTGAAGATCACCGGCCACGTCGCGCGCAGCCTCAGCTACGACCCGGTCGGCGGCTACCTGGTGTTCTGGGTGGAGGACGGCACCGGCGAAGTGCGCGTCTCGGCCTACCGGGACGTGACCGAGAGCCTGCTGGCGGCGGGCAAAATCCCGGCGTTGGGCGACGAAGTCACCGTTGCCGGGACGCTGCGCATCCGCGAGGATTACGTCGCACTCACCCTCAACGTGCCAGAACACCTCGCGCTGACTCGCCCGGCGCCGTTCAACCTGAAAGCGGGGGAACTGACGGTGCTGGACGAAGGGCTGCGCGTGCGGCTGGCCGGCGAAGTCCGCCGAGTCTTAGTTCCCTACCCCGGCATGACGCTCGTCACCCTGCGCGACGACACCGGCGAGGTCGTGATCGCGGTCAGCGAGGTCATCACCACGCTCACCGGAGCACTGCCGGAGATCGCGGAAGGCCAGGGCATCACCGTCGCCGGCGCGGTCAGTCTGTACAAGGACACGCCGCAGATTGTCCCGGCGGATGTGGCCGACATCCAGGTGGGGCCGAAGCCGGTGGTCGTGGCGGCGGCGGCGCGCGCATTAAATACGCTGACGGCAAGCGATGCCGGGATGCTGGTCGAGGTGCAGGGGCGCGTGGTGCGGCTGGAAGGCTTCAACGGCGGGGTGAAGGCGACGCTGGACGACGGGCAGGCGCAGGTAGTCGTGTTGCTGTGGGACAGCGTCTACGGCGCGCTGGAGTCGCCGACGACGTTGGATGTGGGCGCGGACATCGTGGTGCAAGGCGAGGTGAGCGTTTACCAGGATGAACTCGAAATCGTGCCGGAAAGCGCGCGCGACATCCGCATTGAGACCCCCGCGCCGGAGATTGCGTGGCTGGAGGTGGGGGCGTTGCGTCCCACCGACGCCGGGCGCGTGGTGCGGCTGCGCGGCGTCCTCGGCGAGCCGGAGGGCTTCTCAGCCGGCGTCAAAGTGCTGCTGAACGACGGCACGGGCAAAATCACGGTGTTGCTGTGGAACAACCTCGTCACCACCCTGCCGCAGCGTCCCGCCTCCGGGCAGCAAGTCGAAGTCGTCGGCGTCGTCGAGGAATACCGGGGCGAATTAGAGCTGATTCCGCGCTCGGTGTTAGATTGGCGCGTGAGCGAATGACGCAAGATGCAAGATGCAGGATGCTCGTTCTTGCCTCTTGCCTCTTGCATCCTGCCTGAAGGAGTGAAGTATGCTTGAATTACTACTCTGGGCGTTAGTCGGCGCGGTGGCAGCGTCGGCGCTGGCGCTGATTCCGGCACTGCACATCTACAATGTCGCGGGGTTCATTTTGCTGCTCAGCCCCACCCTGTCCGCCTGGCTTTCGCCGGAGGAAATGGCATTTTTATTCCTGGGGATGATCACGGGGTACGCGATGCTCAACACCATCCCCAGCATTTTTCTCTCTGCGCCGGACGATAGCACGGTGTTCATCGTCCTGCCAGGGCAGAAGTACCTGCTCCAACGGCGCGGCTATGAGGCGGTGGTGCTCACCGGCATCGGCGGATTGGGCGGGCTGGCGGCGCTGCTGCTGCTCACACCGGTCGCTTCCCGCGTCCTGCCAGTGGTGCGCGAGATTTTGCGCCCGCACATGACATGGATTTTGTGGACGATCATCGCCTATATGCTGCTTTCGGAGTGGCCGAAGGGGACGGATCGGAAACCGGCCGGGTGGGCGCGCTGGTGGGATGGCTGGAAGTCGCTCACGGCGGGGTTGGCGACGTTCTTGCTTTCCGGTCTGCTGGGCTTCATCATGATGTATCGCTCGCTCGTACCGGTGGAGGTGGCCTACCAGAATTTGCTGCCGGCCTTCGTCGGGTTGTTCGCCGTGCCGTGGGTCATCCAAAACCTACTGGCGCGCGTGGAGCTGCCGCCGCAACACATCAGCAGGAACGTGGACACACCGTGGAGTGCGATCTTCCAGGGGACGGCGGCGGGCGTGCTGGGCGGGCTGTTCGCGGCGTTCTTCCCGGTGGTCACAGGCGGCATCGGCGGCTTCCTGGCCGGGCACGCGACGGCGCAGCGCGATGAGCGCGCCTTCGTCATCTCGCAGGGCGCGTCGAAGATCGTGTACTACGTCGGCGGATTCCTGCTCTACTTCGTGCCGGGCCTGCATCTGACGCGCGGCGGGATGGCGTGGATGATCAGCACGCGCTACAGCCCGTACACGCCGGATCGCTATTATTGGGCGACGGCGGCGGTGCTGCTGGCGGGCGTCGTGACGTTCCTGCTCTCGTTGGGACTCACGCGGCTGGTGATCGCGCTGACGCGGCGGGTCAGCTACCGCACGATCAGCCTGGTCACGTTGGGGATTCTGCTGCTGGTCGTCCTGGGGATGACGGGGCCGGGCGGCTTGGCCGTCTGCGCCGTCGCCACGGGCATCGGCCTGATTCCCGTGCTGTGGGGTTCACGCCGGATGAATGCGATGGGGGTGCTGCTCCTGCCCATCGCGCTCAATATGGCCGGCGTGGGGGACAGTGTGGCGCGGGTGTTGGGGCTGTTATAGAAGAAATAGGACGTCCAAACAATTGAGAACAGTTAGCTCACATTGTGGACTCTGCAATAAAATCCACCTTCAATCAACCTTCGTTTGATTTGAACTCACATAAGATTTAAGAATGTGAAGATAGAGTCGCGTAATAAAAAAACGCGTTGTTATGGCCAGCATAGCACTACCTACCATCAGTATCACTGCAAGAAACAACAGGGATTCTACCTCGACAATGTTAAATTAGCACGGTTGTTCTAAACTCAGGTATCGGGTATCATTCATTCCAATCTTGATGAAAGGAGGATGATATCAATGAATGACGAAACGCCGCGCGACCTTGAGGCGCCGCACCG
>DAOUGD010000212.1:0-2253 GCA_034429475.1 Anaerolineae bacterium | reverse complement strand
TCCAACATGAACCCCGCCGCGTGCGCCGCCGCCCCGCCGTATTTCCGGCCCTCAAGGGCAGTCGGGACGCCGCCCGGCAGCAGGTGTTACGCCAACTCGCCGGAGAAAGCGATTCTTAGTAGCATTAGGCTGAAGCCAGTGGGTACCTACCGGCTTCAGCCGGTTTTCTTTCGGGGCTGTACTAATCGCGGCGCAGACTGAACGGGACGTACACGTTATACAATTTCACCGCGATGCTGCTGAGGGCCGGCGCGGGTACATTCCCATAGAGATCGCGCGCGCCGGCCACCACGCAGGTGTGCAGCAGCGGCGTGGTGGGGCTGATGGGATTCCGCATTTCAAACACCGCCGTCACGCTGAAGGTTGCACCTGGCGCGAGCGGCGCGGCGGACGTGAGGTCGCGCCAGAGCAAGGCGCCGGTGGGGCTGACGACGTCAGGGGCGGGCCAGGCGGCCACGAAGCGCAGCGCGTCGCCGGGATAGAAATCCTGTAGAGGCAGCGCAGTCAGTGGCGTCGGGCCGGTGTTCGCCAGCGTCACGGTGACGGTGACGGTGCGCGTCCCTGGTTCCAGCGTGTCAATGGGGGGCGTCGCCTGGGTCAGGGCCACGGCGGGCGCGCGCAGGGTTAGCTTGACCGTCTTGCTGATGGTTTCCGTCCCGGCGGGATAGCGGCCCGTGAGGGTGAGGAGGCCGGAGTACAGCCCCGGCGTGATGGCCTCTGGCGCCGACAGGAAGAGGGTGTGTTGCAGGCTTTGCCCTGGCGTCAGTGGGATAGAATTCGTCCAGAGCGGCGTTCTGGCGTCCGGCGTGAGACCGTCCGCGCCGGCAAGGTACGTCACGGAGAGCGGCCACGTCGCCGTCAACGCGAGCGCGCCCGCGGCAAACGTGATCTCGCCGGTGTTGGTGAGTTCGATGGTGAGTGTAAACGGCATCCGCGGCGCGACGGCGCTTGGCGCGAGGGCGGCTCTGAGGCGCAGGCCCGGCGTCTGGATCACCGTGGCGGCGACGGCGTGCTCGTTGCCGGCGGCGCCGTCGGCGGTGGCGCTGCCAATACTCGCGGCGCTTACCAACGGCCCGGCGGCGGCGCGCGCCACCGTCGCCGTGAATACGAGAGTGCCGGAGGCCCCGGAGGGCAGACTGGATGCCTTCCACAGCAGTTTTTGGCCGGATAATGTCGGTTTGCCCCAGTCACTCCCCGACGCGACGCCCCCAAACGTCACGCCGGAGGGCAAGAGGGTCGTGAGGGTTACTCTATCCGCCGCCCACGGCCCGTGGTTGGCGTAATCCAGAGCATAGGTCAGCACACCCCCGGCCAGCACTGCGGCAGGCGTCTCGAAGCGGGCAATGGTCAGGTCGGCCAGGCGCGCTGCCTGCAACGTCTGCCGGTAGTGGCTGTTGGCGGGTTGTAAATCCGGGACGGCGCTGCCAATTGTGACGGTGTTGGTCAGCCACCCCAACGTCCCCGGCGCCACCTTCAGTGTGAAGATCAACCGCCCTGAGGCGTAGGCGGGCAGTTCCGCCAGGATCCACCGTGGCTGTGCGTTGCCTACCAGGAGTGTGCCGTTTCCGGCAGGGGGCGCAGGGATGAAACGCAGCGCCGGGTTCGCGCTGACGGCGTTCTCAAACCGGACGTTGGGCGCCAGGGTCAGGGCGAGACTGACGCTTTGGGCTGCCGCCGGGCCGAGGTTGGTGTAATCCAGCACACACGTCACTACGTCCCCCGCGCCGACGACGGGCGGAAATTCCATAGCCGTGATGGCGAGGTCGGTCGCAGTCGTCACGCGGGTGACGCCGAGGCTGCGGTTGTTGCGTGTGTCGGCGTCGGGGGTGGCGCTGGTCGCCCAGACGGTGTTAGTAAAGGCGCCTGTGGCCCAGTAGCGCACTCGCGCTTCCACCAGCAGGACGCGCTGCTCGCCGGCGGCCAGTGTCCCCAGCCGCCACGCCAACGTTCCGCCGGGGCTACTGAGCGGCGGCGTGGTGGTGATGAGCATGACTTCTGCCGGGAGCGTGTTGCTAACGATCACGGTCTGGGCGTCTGCGGGGCCGTGGTTGAAGATTTTCAAGGCGTAGATCAGCTTCCCGTCGGCGGCTGCCGGGTCGGGGCTGTTCGTCTGGTATATCCCCAGATCGGCGCGCGGGTTGACCTCTGGCGTAGGGGAATTTCCCGACGCCGCGCTGTCTTCCGACGCGGCAGCCAGAGCTGGCGTGAAGGTGGCGGCGGGGGTGATGGCAGCGGTCGCGGTTAGGGTGGGGG
>DAOUGD010000211.1:0-2800 GCA_034429475.1 Anaerolineae bacterium | reverse complement strand
ACCGCGCGCAGCGCGGTCACGAAAAATCACCCTCATTACCGGCCTTTAGGCCGCCAGTAGCGCACTGCGCGGCGCACTACCCTAAATCTGAAACGCACCCACACAACACATCACCCAACCGGTAAAGGAGGCACCCTTTATGGTCATGAACCATGGAAAGCAAACACCCCCGCCCGCAGAACGCGACATCGCCATGGATTCTCTCCGCTCGTTTGCTGTCATTTTGGTGGTCTTCATCCACGCAGCGTTGGCCTATACATCCTTCAGCAGATACAATCCGTACGATTACGTTAATTCCATGGTGCCGGTGGTTGATCTCCATCGCTGGCCGGCGCTGGATTGGCCGTTCTCGCTCGCCTATTTGTTTACGATCCCCTTGCTGTTCCTGATTTCTGGATTGTTCGTATTCCCCGGACTGGACCGCAAAGGAAGCGCCGGATTTTTTGTATCGCGGCTGCGGCGGTTGGGCGTTCCGTTCATCGTCTCCGCGTTCCTGCTCTCGCCCCTCGCTTTTTGGCCTTCGTATCTCATGGCAAAGCACGATTCGCCTACGCCTTACTGGATCCGGTACTTCACGACCGACGGTTGGCTGATCGGGGCGGCGTGGTTCCTCTGGGTCTTGCTCGCGTTTGACGGGATCGTCGCGCTGGTTCATCACGTCGTCCCAGCCATTTTGGAAAAACTGCGGCGTGAGCCGACGGCGCTCGTGATAAGCCTTGTGACGATACTTGCGTTTGTGCCGATGGGTCTTTTTACAGCGCCCGATAGGTGGGTCACCCGGTTAGGGCCATTCGACGTGCAGCCTGGCAAGGTTCCTCTGTACTTCGCCTATTTTCTCCTGGGGATGGCGCTCGGCAGCGGTCAGAAATGGCGCCGCGCGGGTTGGCCGCAGCATTGGGGATACTGGGGCCTTGGAGGAATGGTATCCTTTCTCATCTATGGTTTCACCGGAGGAGATGCTGCCGGGCTGGCAATCCAGGTTGTCAACCGCACGGCCTTTGCCATTAGTTGCGCCGGAATCTGCCTGGGGCTTCTTGGTGTCTTCCGAAGATTCGTCCAGAAACGGTCTGCGATGCTCAACAGCCTGAACGATAACGCCTTTGGCATCTATCTTTTCCACTATCCGATCGTCCACTGGCTGCAATACCTACTGACCTCGCTTTCCTGGCCGGCCTGGCTGAAATTCTGCGCCGTTTTCGCCGGCGGACTGGCGATGAGTTGGGGCGCAAGTCATTGGCTTCGCGTCCTGCGCGCTCGGCTGCCCTACCGTCGAACCGATTGACTAATCCCACAAATTCTCTATACTGAAAACAGTGACATGGCTACACCCCACTCGTCCTATGACGTTTGGGAAAGATCGAATTGTACTATCCATACCACAATCATAATAAGGAGGCTTTACGATGGAATTCGAAGGTTACTGCGTCAAGTGTCGGAAGAAGCAAACGGTCAAGGATGGCGCCGTCAAGGATGCGGCCAATGGCCGGCAGATGGCCCAAGGCACCTGTCCAGAATGTGGGACAAAGGTGACACGCTTCTTGCCGAAAGAAAAAGAAAAATAAACGCTAAAGTTTCACCCAAAATTCCCCGGTCGAAAAGAACGGGGAATTTTGTTGGGGCTGTGCGGGCGTATGGCGAAAATCAGAATGGCGCGTCATGCGCGCGCATCTTAGGAGGGATTGATGATGGAGCTGACCTTGACCACCCCCGCTTTGTTGTTCCCGGCGCTGTCGCTGTTGTTGCTGGCGTACACCAATCGCTTCCTCACCCTCGCCAACTTGATCCGCGAGCTGCACCGCCGTTACCAAACCGAGCCGGCTCCCGCTGTGGCGGGGCAGTTGGCGAACCTGCGGCGGCGCGTCTACATCATCCGCGATATGCAGGCGTTGGGCATTGCCAGTCTGTTCGCCTGCGTGCTGTGCATGTTTTTGCTGTTCGCGGGGCAGATGCTCGCCGGTGAAGTGGTGTTTGGCGCGGCGCTCATCCTGATGCTGCTCTCGCTGGCGTTCTCGTTCTGGGAAATCCTCATCTCCGTGGACGCGCTCAAGCTCCACTTGCAGGATATGGAGCCGCCGCGATGAACGCCGATGCCGCGCATCAGAGCCGTTGGGCGATTGGGGAAGTCGTTTTTGGCGTTCCCTTTCTGGTGGGGATTGCCCTACACATGCTGTTTCCGCTTCCCTTGCCGCAGGGAATCCTCAGGCACATCCTCATCCCGGTGGGCGTCGTGCTTATCCTCATCGGCGCGGGGTTTGTCGTTTCGGCGCGCCGGGCGTTTGCGCAATTCCGGCAGCCTACGGATCCCGGTCAGCCGACAAGCCAGGTGATCACAACCGGCGTGTTTGCCCTATCGCGGAATCCGCTCTATCTGGGCGCGGCGCTCCTGTTGGGCGGCGTCGCGCTGATGATGCAGACCCTCTGGACGTTGGCGACACTGCTGGCTGCGCTGATTCTCTGTCATTACGTGCTGATCGTTCCTGAGGAGACCTATCTCGCGGCCAAATTTGGCGAAGCGTACACAGCCTACACCGCCACCGTGCGGCGGTGGCTGGGGCGGAAATGACTGGCGAAACGTTGCCCGTGACATCCCGTTTTTGCTACGCTGGAGATCGTGTGAAATTGAAAAACCGGCAGCCCGGTATACAATGGCTTACGTTTCGTGATAGCCTGCCAATTGGGGGCCGCGCGTCAGTCTAAGGACCTATCCGAAAATGATAGCGACGGTGCGCCGCCAGGCCGAACGTTGCGGCTGAAGCCGCTTTTGGGAAGGTGTTTTTTCGTGGGCGGGCGCAGCCCGCCC
>DAOUGD010000210.1:0-2455 GCA_034429475.1 Anaerolineae bacterium | reverse complement strand
AGAAATACCCTGATGTGGTGCGCCCCTTCAAAGTCCCCTTCTTCCCCCTCACCGCGTACGCGGCCGGCGCCACCTGTCTCCTGATCATCGCCTTTGCCGACTGGCGCGCCCTCCTCTTCGGCGCCGGCGTTCTGGGACTCTTCAGCCTCGCGTATTACGTCGCCCCCCCCGTCAGTGATTGGCTGACGGCGCATCTCAAACCCAAAGAACCGAACAAAGACCGCATCCTGATTTCCGCCGCCAGCCCCGCCACCGTTGAAAGCCTGGTGCATCTGGCCAGCATTATGGCGCGCGCCACCCACGAGGCTTACATCTGCGTGATGAGTGTCATCGCGCCAGGGCCGGAGTTTTCAATGGAAAGCGCCACGTGGCTGGCGAAGAACGTCCGGCCACAAAAGATGAGCCTGATGAGTCAGATTGTCGAGAAGGCCGCCGCCGAAAATGTGCCGCTGTACACGAAACTGCGCGCCGCCTCGGTGGTGTCCGAGGGCATCCTGGAGGAAATCGAGAGCCGCGACAACGTCCGGCTGCTGCTGACCGGCTGGCCCGGTCAGATGGACATCCAATCCTTGGCCGAAAACCCGGTCAAAATTGTCTTGCAAAAAGCCCGCACCAATGTCGCGGTCTTGTTGGATCGCAACCTGCATAAAGTGCACAACATCCTTGTCCCGGTGGGCGGCGGCCCGCATTCGCGGATGGCGCTGCGCTTAGCCTACGAGATCGCCGAAGCGGAAGGGGCGCGCATCACGGCTCTGCGGGTGCTCACTGAAACTGAAAAAACGGAAGAGTCTGAAAGCGAGGTCATTGAGGACCAGACGTTGTGGTTGGGCGAAGTTGTCGAAGAGGCCGTGTTAAGCATTCCGGAATGTTTTACGTTGCATGTAACGCAAGCTGCAACAGCGCCGGAAGGCATCCTGGCTGAAGCCTTGCAACAGCCTTATGACCTCATTGTGATCGGCGCGTCCGAGGAGTGGATGTTGAACACCCGCCTGTTCGGTTCGGTGAACGATTGGGTCGCCGAGCGCGCGCCGTGTTCGGTCGTGTTGTGCCGCCGTTACGAGCCGGCGCCGCTGGCCTGGCTGCGCTATCAACTTAAACGTATGGATCATGAATACGAATACGATCAGGACGATCCGTTTGAAGTGGACTGACCGACAAACTGTTTAGAACTGGCTCTATCAGAGACCCTTTGACTCCGGCGCGGAAAAGCACCGGGACTCCGCTCGGGGTAACGGATTGTGCCAGAGTTAACGGGTTCTCTATGCGAGCAAGGAGAATCGGACGCGATGAGTAAACGCAAACTGAGGCGACAACTCAGCCTGTTGCAGGTAGTGATGCTGGGGACGGCGGGGACGATTGCCGCCGAGATCTTCGTGTTGACCGGGCACGCGGCGGGGATGGCCGGGCCGGCGGCGGTGTTGGCGCTGCTGGTGGGCGGCGTGTTGAGCTACAGCGTGGCGCTCAATTACTGCGAGCTGGCGACCGCGTACCCCGAAGCCGGCGGGGCGATGACCTACGTGCGCGAAGCCTTCGGGAACGGCCTCCTCTCCTTTCTCGTTGGCTCGATGGATTGTATATCCAGCACCTTCTACGCGGCGCTCTCGGCGGTCGGGTTTGCCTACTCGCTGCAAATCTTCATTCCGGGGCTGCCTATCGTGGCAACGGCCGTCGCCGTGGTCATCGTCTTCATCTTCCTCAATATCTGGGGCGTGACCCAGGTAGGCAACGCGCAGGTGGTGCTGGGCGGCCTGCTGCTCTCCACCTTCGCCATCTTCGTGGTGGCCGGCTTCATCCGTCCGGGCGGGTTCAGTTGGGAGACCTTCCTGGCGGGCGAGACGCTCTTCGCACACAAGGGGGTCTGGGCCAACTTCTCGCGCATCCTGGCGACGATTGCCCTGGTGTACAACGCCTACGTGGGCTTCGAGGTCATCGCCGATGACGCCGAGGAGATCAGCCGTCCAAGCCGCAACATCCCCTGGGGCATCTTGCTCAGCCTGACGTTCTGCACGCTCATCTACGTGTCGGTGGCGCTGGTGACGTTGGGGACGGTGCCCTGGCAAGAACTCGCCGGTTCCGAGACGGCGCTGACCGACGCGGTGCGGCACTTCATCCCCGGCTGGGGCGTGCCGATGATGGCGGTGGCGGGGATGATCGCCACCCTCACCTCCATCAACTCGGCGATGCTCAGCGCGACCCGCGAAGCTTTCACCCTGGGGCGCGACGGGGTGTGGCCGCGCATGTTCTCCAAGTTGAGCCGTTTCCGCACCCCCGTGGTCGCCATCGTCATCATCGGCGGCATTAGCGCCCTGATCGCCGTCATCGGCATCGTGGACTTTCTGAGCTACATCTCCAGTTCGGGCTATCTGTTCGTGCTCTTCTGGGGCAGCCTCTCGTTGGTGCGCCTGCGCAAGAAATACCCTGATGTGGTGCGCCCCTTCAAAGTCCCCTTCTTCCC
>DAOUGD010000209.1:0-27844 GCA_034429475.1 Anaerolineae bacterium | reverse complement strand
GTCCCGGGCAACTGTTCGGGCTGTTGATTTTCTCTCACGGCGACCCGCGCTGACAGTCGGTATTCACTACCTAAGGTCTATCGATCTGCCGTGAGATCATTATTGTACTCGCTTTTAACATACAAGGTCTTGCCCTAAACGTGAAACGCACCCTTTCGCTGGTTTGCGTCGTAAGGTTTAACGTAGTACAATAATTGTGGTAAAAGGTATGTAAAATATGGAACCAGAATCCTTATCTACCGCTGATATGACCCAATGGGCCGTCGCCATAGAACGTCGCGGATTGACCGATCTGGCGCTCCCGCTCCTGGACGTGCTGCAAGTCTGGGGCTTCGTCGGCGCGCAGGGCTTATGGATGCTGACGCCGTTTCTGGGCCAACGGCTGGCCTCACTCGCTACGATATTGGAACAGCCGGAACTGCTGCAACAGTTTCGGCAGCGTCTGGCAGAAGGAGTCACCCCATGAATAGTGCCCATCTCATTGCGCTGGGGCTGGTGCTGGTCGGCGCCATCGCTCTGGCTTTTTACGGGATACGGTACCGCGACAAATCTCCCGCCTTTCGGCCTCTCCCGGTATTCCCGGCGCTGGCCGGTGAGGTGGGCCGGGCCGCCGAACAGGGCGTCTCCATCCACGTGGCGCTGGGGAATGGCGGCCTGGCGACTCCTGATGCGATGACCTCGATCGCGGCTTTGGAAGGCGTGCGCGCGCTGTTGGAATTGTCCGCGACTTACGACACGCCGCCGATCATCACCACCGGCGATCCTACCCTCCACCTGCTCGCCAGCGACTGGATGCGCCGCGCCTATGCGCGCATCGGCGCCCCCGACCTGTTCCGCCCGACCCAGGTGCAGTTTGCCGCGCCCACCCCCGTCACCTACGCAGCCATGGCGGCGACGCAACTTTTCGATACGCCGGTCAGCGCCAACGTGCTGCTGGGCGCTTTCAACCAGGAGGTGAGCCTTTTGACCGAAGCGGCCCGGCGGCGGGGCATCGCCTCGATGGGCGGCGTCGTGTCCTTGGCGGGGATTGGCGCGCTCTACCCGGTGTTGGACCAGGCGCAGTTGGTCATCGGAGAGGAATTGTTCGCCGGCGGCGCCTTTGTCAAAGAACGTTCCGTCTCTTGGGCCAGTTTAGGGGCGCAAGAGGCGCTGCGTTGGCTGGTGCTGGCCGGTATGCTCGTCGCCGCGCTGTTATCCCTGTTAAGGTGAACTGCGTATGTTCAAACGTACCCTTCCTACAGCCGTCGCCATGTTGGCGGGCATTCTGGTATTGCTGGGCACCCTGGTTCCCGTCCGCCCCTTGAGCGACATCCGCTTCATCCTGATCCGCTGGGCTATGGTGCTCGGCGCGTTTGCGCTGCTGCTCGCGTCCACCAACTTGCTGCGGGTTCACCTGGGCCGTCTCAAGGACGGCAAGCACAAAATCAGCAGCTTGTTGGTCATCTTTTCCCTCCTGGGCGTCCTCGTGTTGGTGCTGTGGCAAGGCCCGGAGGGAGAATGGTCGCAATACTTCCTCCACGCCATCCTGATTCCCGGCGAATCGGCGCTGCTGGCGTTGACTGGCGTTGCCCTGCTGTTGGCCGGAATGCGCGCTATGCAAACGCGCCACAACGCCGGCACACTGGTTTTTATCGGTCTGACTATTCTGTTCTTATTTGTAGCGGTCCCTTATATTTATCCGCCGCTGCTGCAATCCGCCCTGCAATTGTTGAACACCCTGGCGATGTCTGGCACCCGCGGGCTGGCTATCGGCGTGGCCCTGGGAATCACCCTGACCGGTCTGCGCCTCATCCTGGGAACCGACCGGCCGCACAGTGACGAGTGAGTTTAAGGTATGATTCGCTGTTCAAAATGTGGTACGCTGAATCGAGATAACAGCCGTTTCTGCAACGAATGTGGCGCTGCTTTGCAGCACACGGAAATTCGCTGCCCGAATTGCGGCGCTATGAACCCCGTGGGCAACGTTTTCTGTGACAAATGCCACGCCCGGTTGATGCCAACGACCGGATTGAAACCGCCACCCCCCATGCCGGAGGGCGCCGAACATGCCGCAGCGGGATTGAAGAGCATTTCCCTGCCGACGCGCTCCGCAGAAGCCGCCCCCGCCGACACCGAACTACCGAATTGGTTATTGGAACTGAGCGACGCCGGGCCTGCCTCTTCCCAGACTGAAGCCGCCGGAGACGTCGCCCTTCCTGATTGGCTTTCTGGATTGGGGGAAGGCGAACCGGCAGACGCCCCGGCCCCGACCGCCGCTTCATCATCGGCGGAATTGCCCGATTGGTTGACCGCGTTGGCCCAAGAGGCGCCGCTGCCGGTTGAACCACCCGCCGCTGCGTCCAGGCTGGCTCAACCGGCTGGCCCCACCCCTTCAGCGACCGAAGCACCCCTTCCAGATTGGTTATCCGGTCTTGCCGCGCCGGGGGCCGACGCTGTGCCATCTTCGTTGGCCGATTGGCTATCTGCGCCGGAGGAAGAAACGCCGACCGAGACTGCTCCCGCCGCCCCTCGACCAGACTGGATGTCCGAGTGGGGAGAGACCGAGTTGGAATCCCCGGCGGAAGTGGCTCAACCGGATTGGCTGCGCGATCTCATCGCGCCCGAACCTGCCCCGCCCGCGCGTAAACCAGCGCAGCCTCCCGCGCCCACTCTCCCGGAATCCGGACTGCCGGATTGGTTGAGCAGCTTCAGTACGACGGAATCGGACGCTGAAGAGGCCGAAACTACCGCGCCGTCCGATTGGCTGTCCGGCCTGGTGCCTGCGGAACCGGCGGAAGAACCGGAAGCCGGGCCGGATTGGTTGCGCGGCATCGTTGAGGAAGAACCGGCGGAAGCGCCCGCTCAGCCTGATTGGTTGTCCGGCTTGATAACCGCCGAACCGGAAGAGTCCGCCGAGCCGGAATGGTCGCGCGGTGTCGCCGCAGAAGAACCGGCGGAAGCCTCCGCCCAGCGCGATTGGCTGTCTGGTTTGATGTTCACCGAACCGGTGGAAGAAGAAGTGTTGGAACTGGATTGGGCGCACGGCGTCACGGATGAGGAGCCGGCTGAAGCGGAAACGTCGCAACCTGGCTGGGCCGCCGATTTCGGCGTTACTGAACCGGCGGAAGAAGAGGCGCTGGAGTTGGATTGGGCGCACGGCATTTCCGAGGAAGAACCCGCCGAAGAGGAACCGTCCGTCTCGCCGCCCCGCGCGTTTGCCGGTTTTATAGAAGAAGCGATGGTGGAAGCTGTCGGCGGCGTCAGCCAGGTAGATACAGCGCCGGCCCGTCCTTTGCCGGATTGGCTGAACGCCATTACCGATCCCAGCGCCCCCCCGCCGTCCGCCAGGTCGTCGGAAATCCCCGCGTGGCTGCTGCGCCATGCCGACCCGACCGCGCCGCCCGCCGCTCTTGGCCTGGCGCCTCTCCCGAACTGGCTGTTGCTCAACGTTGAAGCGCCTTCTGCCGTACCGGCGCAGAGCAAACCGCCGTCCGCCCCACCGCCGATGGCCCCTGGCGCCCCCGCTCCGGCGCGGCCGGATTGGCTCTCGGAGCTGGGCGTCGAGGAAGAAGCTGCCGCAGCAGCGGAGACGCCGGCCGCCCCGACGTTGCCGGATTGGATCTCAGGGCTGGGCGCCGAGGAAGAAGCGACTGAGAAACCGGCAGCGCCGGAGGGCGGCGAGCCGGAAGAAGTCGAATTGCCGGATTGGTTGGCGGGCGCTGCCGAAGTTGAAGAAGTCAGAGAAGGACTGCCGGATTGGTTGGCCGCCGCCGAAGGCCCGGAGGAGGCGCGTCCCGCCGCTATTTTTGAAGAGGAAGCCCCCGAACCGGCCGCGGAACTGCCGGATTGGCTCGGCGGTGCGGCGCCATCCGCGCCACCTGCACCGCCTGCCGC
Source organism: Anaerolineae bacterium (assembly GCA_034429475.1). Classification (GTDB taxonomy): domain Bacteria; phylum Chloroflexota; class Anaerolineae; order B4-G1; family SLSP01; genus JAKQHY01. The sequence goes on along the minus strand of DAOUGD010000209.1, from coordinate 23,971 downwards.
CGTTTTTACCGAGGCGCCTGAAGTCGCAGAGATACCGGATTGGCTCAAGGCAGTCGAATCGGCTGAACCTTCACCGGCAGAAAAGGCGCCTGGTCGCCTGGCCGCACGCCGCTTGCGAGAGGCCGCTCCCAAAGCCACGCCGTCGGAGGCCGCCCTACCGGATTGGTTAGCCAACATTGCGGAAGAAGCGCCCGCCGCCCCCCCCGCTGCGCCGGCGTTTGTTCCCGGCGTGCTGGAAAGCGGTATTACCAAACCGCCGGCTCCGCCGCGTGAAGAGGTTGCCCCGCCGGAAGAAGCGCCGAGTTGGCTGGATGCGCTGGTGTCGGCGGAAGAAGAAGCGCCTCCCGTGACCGAAATTCCACTTGGCGATGACTTGGCGCGCGCCAACGTTCCGACATGGCTGCAACAGTTGCGTCCGTCGGGCACCGGGCCGCTGCCGCCGCTGCCGCCCGAAATTGCCGGGATTCTAGGCGAGAAAGCGCCAGAGGTGGAGGCTGCTTCTGGATTAGCGCGCGCCGAAATCCCCGAATGGGTACAACAATTGCGTCCCACCGTCACCAGCACGGGGGAAGTGGTCTCGGAGAAATATCTGGGGCCGGCGGAGGAATCCGGGCCGCTGGCCGGTTTGGCCGGCGTCATCATTCCGCTGACTGCCGTGGATATCCCCCCGGATTTTGTCCCGGTGCCCCTGCCCCAGCCGTCGGAGGCGATCGTGCAGCAGGCGCAGTTGTGGCAGCAGTTGTTAGAACAACCGCGCGGCAAAGCCCGCCCGGTCACACAGCAACGCGGACGACCAGGTCTCGGCGCGCGGCTGTTGCGGATGGGGGTCATGCTGCTATTGCTCGCGGCGGCGGCGGTCGGGCTGTTGTGGAGCGATGAAAGTCTGGGCCAGGCGCCGCCGCCCGCCGCCCGACCGGGGGTAAAATTGCTCCATGATTCGGTGAGAAACTTACAGCCGGGCGATACGGTCATTTTGACGGTGGACTATGGCCCGGCGGAGGCGGTCGAGATGCAGCCGATTGCCGAGACGCTGCTGGATCAACTGGCAGAACGGCAAGTCAACGTGATCGCGGTCAGTACGTTGCCTGAAGGGGCGGGAATGATTCAGGCATTGCTGGCGAGTCGGGCCATGACCAACGCGCTGCCGGCGGCTGAATCGGTTTACCGGGTCGGTGCGGATAGCGGGATTGCCGATCTGCTGAACCGGGGCGAGGCTCTGGGGGCGGATATGGTGCTGGTCGTGGCCGCGCGGTTGGAGCCGATGCGGGGCTGGATTGAACAAAATGCCGCGGCGCGCCGACCGCTGCCCCTGGCGGTGAGCGTCAATGCGGCCAACGGCGCTTTCATTATGCCGTATTTCGAGACGCGCGGCTTGAACGGCTGGCTGGTGGGGATTACCGATCTGGCGACCTATCGCCAGATCGCCTACCAGGGCGAATTCGCACAGTTGGGAACGTTAGATCTGGCGCGGGTGCTCAATGCAATGGTGTTGACCCACTGGGCGGCCGCCGGACTGTTGTTCTTTGGATTACTCTATGCTGTAGCCGCCAGGAAGAAGGGGGCCAGATAAACTATGGCATCTGTGGACCTAGAAACCATCGGCCTGATTGTAGGCGCCGTCCTCATGCTGATGATTTTCAGCTATATGTTGGGGGACAACCTTCTCTATCGTTGGGCGCTGGCATTGTTGGTTGGCGGCGGCGCCGGCTATCTGTTGGGCGTTCTCCTCAAGCTGGTCTTGGTGGAGTGGATTGCGGTGACATTGGCCTCGTCCACCAGGCTGGGCGAGCGCCTCGTCTATGTCATCCCTCTGATTTTGGGCTTGTTGTTGATCTTCAAAGGGTTTGCGTCCCCCAAGATACAGGGCAATTTGGGGATGTTGGGGAATATCACCATCGGGTTCCTGCTGGGCGTCGGGGCGGCGGTAGCCATTTCCGGCGCGTTGTTGGGAACTTTGATCCCCCAGGTCGCGGCGACCGGCGCGGCGTTGACCCGGCAGAACCCCCTGCGCGGGTTCATCGTGATACTCGGCGTGGGGACATCCCTGGTGGTCTTTTCGCCGCGCAGCCGTGAACCCCGCGGACGTTTGGGCTTCGTATGGTCATGGGCGCAGCGCGTGGGGCGGTTCTTTATCTTGTGCGCCCTGGCCGCGGCCTTTTCCGGCGCGCTCACGACGGCGCTCACCACCTTGGTGCTACATGTGTGGCGCATTTTCCGTTTGATTTTCCCCGCCTAGGGGGTATTGATGCCAGACGAATTATCCATCGAATCCATTTTGGTCGCCGATTGCGGCACGGTTATCACCAAACTGCTGCTGTTGGAAAGAGTCGAGGGCAGTTACCGGTTTGTGGCGCAGGCCGAGACACCCACGACCCTCAATCCCCCTTGGAACGATGTCAGTGTGGGTATCGTATATGCCATCAATGAGATTGAGCAGATTACCGGTCGTCCCCTCTATCTCCATGGAAGGGTGATCACTCCCCGCCATAACCTCCAGGGCGTGGATGCCTTTGTGGTCATCATGAGCGCGCCGGAACCGCTGAAGCTGATCCTGGCCGGGTTGGTGCGGGAAATGAGCCTCGAAAGTGCGCGGCGCACCGCGACCGCCACGTATACCCACATTCAGGCGATCCTCTCGCGCGAGGGCAGTATGCGCTCCCCGCAGGAAATGTGGGCGCGCGTCATCCGCGACAGCGCGCCCGACGTGATCTTGCTGGTCGGCGGCGTGGAAGGCGGCGCGACGCGCCCGGTCTTGGAACTAGCCGAAGCGATTGCCCTGGCTTCCTATATGTTAGAGAAAGGCCAGCGTCCGGTGGTGTTGTATGCTGGGAATGCCGCGCTGCGCCCGCGTGTGGTGAAGGCGCTGGGGGATATTACCCAGACGGTAGTGACCGATAACGTGCAGCCGGCTATCGGCGTCGAGCACCTCGGTCCGGCTCAGGAAGCGTTGGAACGTCTCTATGCGGAAAAACGGCTGGCTACTGCGCCGGGTGTGGATACCCTGGGGCAGTGGACTCGCCTGCCGGTGCAGCCGACCGCCACCGCCTTTGCGCGGGTGGTGGATTTCCTGTGGCGCCGCGAGGGCAATCCTGATCGGGGGGTGCTGGGGGTAGACCTGGGCGCGGCCAACACGATTGTCGCCGCGACATTCGCTGGGCGTCCTTATGTGACCGTCCACAGCGGCGGCATTGCTTACGGCCCGGTGGAGTGGGTGAAGGCGCATGGGATCGAGCGGCTGCTGCGTTGGATACCGGAGGAGATCGAGGCGGAAGAAGTTCTGACGATGTTGTACAATCGCACCCTGCGCCCGTGGACAATTCCGCAGGAGCCGCGCGAATTGTGGGTAGAACAGGCGGTCGTGCGCGAAATGCTGCGCTCCGCGTTGGAAGTGGCTCAATCCACCTGGGATACCGGCGAGGCGGCGCATATACCGGGCATGATGCCGCGTCTCGATCCGATCCTGGTGTCTGGCGGAGGGATTGTTCACATGCCGCGTCCGGGGCAGGCGCTGCTCACGGCGCTGGATGGATTGCAGCCGTTGGGTATCTCCACCATTTTGCTGGACGTCAACCGTGCCACGCCGGCGTTGGGCGCGGTGGCCGGCGTCAAACCGCTGGCGGCGGCGGCCGCGTTGGAGGCTGGCACGCTGGTCTCGCTGGGGACGGTCATTTCTCCATTGGGGCGGGCGCGCCAGGGCGACACGATCCTCAAGGTGAGCATCATGTACGAAGATGGCGGCAAGCTGGATGTGGAGGCACATTATGGGGAAATTGAAATCTGGCCGCTGCTGCCGGGGCAAAACGCTACGTTGGAACTCCGCCCCGCCAAGCGCTTCGACATCGGGCTAGGGCCAGGGCGCGGCGGCACAGTCCACGCCATCGGCGGATTGGTGGGGCTGGTCGTGGATGCGCGCGGGCGTCCGCTGCTGCTACCGGACAATGTTGATCAACGCCACCGACTGCTCAATCGTTGGTTGTGGGATGTGGGAGGTTAAAATGTTCGTGTCCTACACTATTGTGAATCCACTGACCATTATCCACACGACTCGGCGGCTGTCGCGGAAGGGCGAAGTTCTCGCGCGCGTCGGCGATCCTGTAGAACCGGCGCACATCGTGGCGCAGGCCAACGACCCGCCGGACTTTCGTATTATTGATGTGGCGCGGGAATTGGATGTGCCGCTCAAAAAGACGGGCGCCTGCATTCGAGTGAAAGATGGCGACGCGGTCAACGAAGGGGACGTGCTGGCAACGCGCGGCGGATTAGGTGGGCGGACCGTGCGCGCTCCTATCACCGGCGTTATCGTGGGCAAAGGGCGGGGCCGGTTGTGGCTGGAAGCGCAGCCCACCTTGACCCGGCTCAACGCGCTGGTTCCGGGCACCGTCGTGACGGTCTTTCCGGGGGAGGGCATCGTCATCGAGACGGTCGGTGCGCACATCCAGGCGGCCTGGGGTAATGGGCGCGAGGCGTTCGGGGTGATGCGGGCAGTCGTGCGTGCGCCCAAAAATCCTATGCGCCCCAAGCACATTGACGCTTCCTCCCAGGGCGCGATCCTGGTGGGCGGTTCGAAAATTGACGAGGAAACCCTGGAGCACGCCATTGAAATGCAGGTGCGGGGCATTGTGGTGGGCAGCGTCCCACCTTCTTTAATGGAGCGGCTGGCCGCCGTCACCTTCCCGGTGATCGCTACCGAAGGGATCGGGGAGATTCCGATGTGCCAGGCTATTTTTGACTTGCTGCGCTCCCTGGATGGGCGTGAGGCCGCCATCAGCGGACAGTGTCAAATCGGGGGCGCGTTTATGCGGCCCTACATCGTGACGCCGATGCCGACGCAGGCCGGCACTCTGGTAGACCCCGATGCGCCGCCGGCCATCGGCAATCGGGTCCGGGTGCTACGCGGTTCTTACGCCGGGATGTCCGGCACCATTGCCGAGATGCCGACGGGGGCGGTGCAGTTGGAAAGCGGGGCGCGAATGTCCGGCGTGTACGTTGATCTCGGCAAGGAGCGGGCATTTATCCCCTTTGTGAATTTAGAACGGCTGCTTTAGGGGGCGCATGGGATTCCGTAAGTGGCTCCGCGAAAGCATCTTCAAGTTGGTACGCCATGATCTGGCGCTATTCCTGCAGGATCACGAAGCAGAACTGGTGGCGATCTTCCGGGAGGAGTTGTGCTGCCTGGACGATGCAATTCCCGAAGAAGACCTGTTTATTGACATCAAAATGGAACCGTTAGGAGAAGCCATTCTCCATACGGCCATGCGCGCGTTCACCCGCTTTTTGTCCGCTGTCCCTACTTCCAGACCAGTATCAACCGACTCCGCGCCACCCCATCCAACGAAGTAAACAGCACCGTCTGCCCCTGCCAGACGATCAAATCGGCGTGCCCCAGGCCGACGTTGCCCGGCAGATCCGCCAGGATGGGGTTGTGCGGGTAAGTTTCCCAGGCGTCGTCAATTTGGTCGGCGCGGCTGCGGGCCAGCCCCAGACCGAACTGGGTGTCGCCGGCGTCGCCGGGGCCAGGGCCGCGCACTCCCTCGTAGAGCATGTAGAAGCGTTCCCCCACCTGCTGCACTTCCGCCGAGCTGATGGTGCGGAAATCGAAGTAGGGATTGGTCTGTGGGCCTTTTTCTTCCAGCGGCCCATAGTCCTGCGCCCCGACAAACAGGGGATTGTGCCGACAACGCACAAATTGCTCGGCCGGCGCGGTGGCCGCGCCGACATAACAGCCCATTGCCCCAGGATTCTGTCCCATCCCCACGAAGACGTAGACGCGCCCGCCAACCGTGGCAATCCCCGGCGGCCCCCCAGAAAGACATTCATACTCGTAGGGTACATACGGGTGTGGGTGGATGCGTTCGGCGGCGCTGCAATTGCGCAGCCATAATTTCCAGATCCCTGTGTCCGCCACTTTTTCGGGAGGACTCCATGTCAGCCCATCCGTTGAACGGCGCAGGCGAGTGCGTCCCAGGTATTCGTACACCAGGAAAAGCGTGTTGCCGTTGTAGGCCAGGCGCGGGTATTGTTGCTGGTTAATGTGATCGCGCTCGGCCTCACACGGGCAAGCCGCGCAGTCGAACTGGCAGACGAGCGGCCCTTCCCGGAAGAACGTGCGCCCCCCGTCACGACTCAGGTAGATGACGGTGCAGCCGGGGAACGCCACCGCATCCCCGCAGCGATCCACGACCCCGCTGACGGCGGTGCTGGTGTGGAAGTAGGCCCACAGTTCATCGTTGCGCATCACCAGGGTGTCGGATTCCCCCATCGGCAGGCCAGTGCTGTACTCGTCCAGGACAAATTGCGCGGCGCCCTCCCAGAAATCGGCCAGGGTGGGGTAGTAGGCGGTATTAGGCGCGAGCGGCGCCATCAACCAGTGGTCGGGGATAGTCGCCGGTTCCGGCAAGAGCGCGGACGAGTGTGCGGCAACCGCCGCGGTAATGGTTGCTGTCGGCGTGAGGGATGGGGGCAAGGCGGTGGCCGTCGGCGGAGGCAAGGGCGTTGGGGTGGCCGTGACCGTTGGGGAGGGCGTGGGCGTGCTGGTTTTCGTAGCGGTGGGCGTGGACGTGGGCGTCGTCGTCGGTGTGGCGGTGGGCGTGGCGGTTGCCGTGGGTGTTGGGGTGGGTGTGGCGGTGGGTGTGGGCGTGGCGGTCGGTGTATCAGTCGGGGTGGCGGTCACTGTGGCGGTCGGCGGCGTCGTCGGGGTGAGCGTGGGGGGGGCCGACAGCCAAGGGCCGCAGGCCGCCAGGCTGATGACTAACAAGGCTCCGGCGAGGATGAGTGTCCCGGTTTTGCGCAAGGTTACCTGCCCGGCGACGTCACGGTAGGCGAAGGTGTGACGGTGGAAGTCGGCGTGGGGGTGCCCGTCGGCGTTGCCGTTTCGGTGGGCGGCGGCTCGGTGGGCATCTCTATCGTTGGCGTCGGCGTCTCCGGCGTGGGGGAGGGCGTTGGCGTTTCCGGTGTAAGTGTGACCGTCGGCGTCTCCGGCGTGGGCGTGAGCGTTGGCGTTTCCGGTGTAAGCGTGACCGTCGGCGTCTCCGGCGTGGGCGTGAGCGTCTCGGTGGGCGTGAGGGTGGGCGTGGGCGGCAGGATTTCCGTCGGCGTGGGCGTGAGCGTGTCGGGCCATGGGGTGGGCGTTGCCGACGGGGTAGGCGTGGCTGACGGCGTCGGCGTGACGGAGGGCGTGGGGGTCGCCGTCGGCGTGGGGGGATTCACCATGACCGGCGGCAGGTAGAGGCGCTGTCCGACGTACACGGTATCGCCTGACATGCAGTTCGCCCGGCGGATTGCGTCAGGGGTTGTCCCGTAGCGCAGCGCCAACCCAAAAAGGGTATCGCCGGGTTGCACGATGACGATGCGCCAGTCCGGGGGCGGCCCGCAGGGGACAGGCGTGACGGTTGCGAACGCTGTGATGGGCAGGTAAACTACCGTGCCGGGCGCGAGATCCATGGTGTCCAGGCAGTTCGCCTGCATCAGGGCATACACGTTGATGTGCGCCAGGCGCGCAAGCGCTACCAGGGTGTCGCCCGCTTGCAGGGTGTAGGCGACCCAGCCGGCGGGATAGGCGCAGAGAGTATTTTCCGGCGCAACGGGCGTGTCGGTGGCGTGCGGCGTCATTCCCGGCGCGGACGTGGTTGTGGCGCTGGGGGTGACGCCCGGCGCGGGCGTATCGGTGAGCGACGCCAGGGTGGGGTAGAGCGTCACCCAGAGGGTACTGAGCGGCGGCGTGGCGTAGGGGACGACCAGGGCCGCATCGGTGCCGGAGAGGAGCATACTGCCCAGAATCGTCCCCAATATTAGGAGGCCGATGGTGAGGACGCCTCCTAAACGGTAGATAGACTGTACGTTCACCGCTTATTTGCTCCCGTTTGCCGGCAAAATGAAGGTGAAGACACTCCCAGATCCGGCGCGGCTTTCCACCCAGATGCGGCCGCCGTTGGCTTCCACCAGGGTTTTGGCGATAGCCATGCCGATGCCGGTCTCGCCCATCCCCTGGACGAGGGTTTGCCGCGCCCGGTAGAAGCGGCGGAACACGCGCGGATAGTCTTCCGGCGCGATCCCGCCGCCGGTGTCCACCACCGCGATGCGGATATAGTCGCCATTTTCGTCGCCGGTGTGTTGGGTGGCGCGCACGATGACCTGCGTGCCTTCTTTGGAGCAAAGCGCCGCATTGGAGAGCAGGCGCAGCATAATCTGGTAAAGACTGTCGCGGTCGGCGCGCACCAGCGAGATTTCCGGGGGCAGATCGAGTTGGACGGCCAGTTTCCGCTCGCGGAACCGCGCCGCCAGGCCGATGATGGCTTCTTCGATGATTTCGATCAGGTTGACGAATTGGGGGGACAGTTCAATGGGGCGGCTGTCCGGCGAGGCGGTGGTGATCAGATCGTTGAGCAACTGCCCCATGTGTTCGACGTTGGCCTTGACTCGTTCCAGGAATTGCTGCTGCATTTCGGTGAGGAGGCCGGCCTGTTCGCCCAGCAGCAAATCGGTGTAGCCGGTCATGGCCGTCATGGGGGTGCGGAATTCGTTAGCCAGGCCGACGATGGCTTCTTGCCGTTCGGCGGCGCTTTCCGTCGTGCGCAGGGTGATCACCAACCCATCGGGGACGCCATCCGACCCGGTCAGGGAAACCAGGTCGGCATCCACAATTTCGTCAAATTCTTTCAGGGTCAGGTGCGCGCGGCGTCGCCCGGTGGCTTTGGGGGAGAGCAGTTCGTCAATGGATTTGGCCCAGTTGGGATCGGGATAGGCGCCGTCAATCGGCATCCCGGTGACATCGCCCTGTGGCAGGCGCAGCATCCGCCGCGCCAGGACGTCCGCCTGGATGATCTGCCCGTTTTCGTTGGTGACGACCAATCCCAACGCTGCATTTTGCTGCGCTTGTTGGAGGTCTTGCAAGGCTGCTGCCAAATCCTGTTGGGCTTTTTGCAGTTTCATGTCCAGCCCGGCGCGTTCGTCCTCGGTGGTGTCGAGTTGGGCCTTCAGGTCGCTGAGCTGGGCGGCGATGCGGTTGCGGTCTTCCAGCAACATTTCGCGGTCCCGCGACAATTCGCGCACCTCGTTTTGCCAGAAGGAAAGCTCGGTGACGGTTGTGTTACCTTCCTGGGAGGCTAGTTCCTCGTTGAGACGCCGAATTTCTTGATCGCGGTAGGTTATTTCCTGCGTCAATGCCGCCACCCGTTGGGTCAGGGTCTCTTTTTCTTGTTGCAGCCGGGACAGATTGGCCGCGCCCGGTTGGTCGGTTTCCTGCCCCCGGATGCGTTCCAACAGGGAGCGGTCTTTGCCCTGCGCGCGCGCGCGGGAAATGGCGGCGGCCAGCAGGGTCGCCGTGAGTCTTTGCCCGGCCAGCTCTTCTTTGCGCCACGCGCGGCTGCTTTCGGGATTGCCAAGCAGCAGAAGGCCGAGTGGTTGCGTTTCATGTTGCAGGGGCAGGACGACCAACGGCCCCGCGCTTACAAAGCCCAACTTGCGATACAAGCCCGGCAGCCAGGGGTAGTTGGAAAGGGGTTGGACGATGATCGGCTGCTGCGTGGTGCGGGATTCGTACAGGGCGGCGTAGTCGTTCAGCGCCAGGAGCGGCGCCTCGATTTGGGCGGCGTTGGGGGGGTGGACGGCGGTGACCCGCAGTTGCATGACCTCGTTTTCCACCGGCAGGGCCAGCGCGCACATCTCCGCTTTGAGCAATCTCGCCAGTTTGGAGGAGGCCAACATGAGCGCGATGTCCATGTCCCGCCCGGATTCGACGCCCTGCATGATGGCGACCAGTTCACCGGCGTCTGGCAAAGGCGCCGGCGGGCGCACGGTGCGCGTCGCGGTCACTCTGTAAATTTGTCGGTAGACCAGAATGGACAGCAGGGGGTACGCCACCAGGGATGTCAGCCGCTGCCAACCGGAGAAGTGCCACTGCGCCTCCGGCCAGAAGAGCTGCATGGCGTGACCGATGCCCCAGAAGAAGAAGCTGCCGGCAGCCCATTCCCAATCGGCCGGATGTAGGATGGCGGCCAGCGCCAGGGCCATGACGGCAATTGCCAACCCGGCGCCCTCCCACAGTTGCGCTCCCGGCCACAGGTTGAACGACACGCCGCCGGCCTGGGCCTCAGGCCAGATGACGGCGTGGTAGCCGTAAAGGATGAAACTCAGCAGCAGCGCGGTCAGCAGCCCCCAGGTCTGCCAGGGGCGCATGGATTCGCTGAACACCGCCGCCCACACGACCAACAGGATACTGACGAAAGCCAACCAGCGCTCTAGCGGCGGTAAAAGCTGCACCGGGTCCAGGACGGCCACGCTGCCGAGCAACGCTACGCCCATCAACACCAGGCGACCCGCCAACAGCCCGGCGATGCACCAGAACCACCGGGTGATCAAGGGGGAATCAATCCGCCGCCCCGTTATCACCGGGAGCAACGCTTGCTGGAGGGCAAAGAGCGTCACCAGGAAGTAGACGAGATCGCCGGGGGAATGTGTGATTAAACTTATCGCTTCAGTCAGTACTTTCATTCTTTGTCATCCATTCGTCAACGGATTTAACGGAGTTCAGGCTGTTCATACGCTAAATTTATCGCGCGCTTGAAATTAGCGTGAACTTGATCTATGCATAATTATAGAACAAAGGAACTCCATGACAAGGAACAACGTCATAACCAGACCATTGCAATTCGGAGACGATGAAGACAGGGGTCATCGTTCACTGTGGTATAATTAAGTATGATTTCGTTTTCTTTTTTCGATGAGGAGTATGCATTGCGTATGGGGAAATATTTGAAAGTAAGTCTGGCAGTATTAGTCTGGTTGTTCTTAGCCATACAGCCGGTGTTCGCGGCAGATTTGCCCGATCCCGGTCCCAGTTTGTTTTTGACCTTGACCGATCCGGATTACATCTGCCCGGAGCAAGTGACGCGCCGGACGCCGCAATTATGCCCCTCTTACAGCCGTGGCGCGCGGCGCACGCGCTTGGAATTTCTGCGGGCGCAACTCCCTGAGCCGCTGCCGGCGTTGGATGTGGAAGAGATCGAGACGCCCGATGACGCCATTACGCCGTACACGTTTGCCTACGTGCGTCCGCTGCCGGCCGCGACTTACCGCCACCCGGAAGAGGCTGCGGTGGGACTGCCGCCCATCCGCGAATTTTTGGCCGGCGATAACTGGGTCACGGTTGAGGGCGAGTTGGAGTACAACGGCGAGCGGTGGTACATGATCAACCCCGACGAGTACATCAAAGCGGAGCATATCTCCATTGCCAACCCCTCCCGCTTCAGCGGGGTAGTGTTCAATGAGCCACCCACTTATCCTTTCGGGTGGATCAACCGGGAGATCAACCCCTCGGCGGAACCGGGCGGCAAGCCGCGCGAGGATGTGCTGGTGCGGCGTTACGAACTCATCACCATCTTTGGCGAGGAACTGGTGGGCGACCAGATGTGGTACATGATCGGGTCGGATCAGTGGGTAGAACAGTCGTACACGTCGCGGGTAGACGCAGACCCGCGTCCAGAAGGCGTCGGGCCGGATGAGAAGTGGATTGAGGTCAACACCTACGAACAAACTCTGGCGGCTTATGAAGGCGATCGCATGGTCTTTGCCACGTTGGTTTCCACGGGGCGCTCAAGCACCTGGACGCCGGATGGTCTGACGCGCATCTGGGGAAAACTGCGCAGTACGCCGATGCAGAACCGGGACGTTGGCCCGGACAGCGAGGCGTGGTATTACTTAGAGGACGTGGAGTGGACGCAGTATTTCAACGGCGCCTACGCGCTCCACACTGCATATTGGCACAATGCGTTCAGCTTCACCCGCAGTCATGGCTGCGTCAATCTGGCGATCCAGGATGCGAAATGGCTGTTCGGATGGACGACCCCGTATGTCGCAGAAGGCGTCAAGACTGCGTACAGCGGTGAGGGCGCGCCGGGCACGTGGGTATGGGTTCACAAAACCGGGCCGTTGCCGGAAACGGAATAGGTTTCTCGGGCGCAGATACACGCGGATAAACGCAATTTTTTCCTAAACCGAACCCTCATGACGCTTAAACTCGAAGATTCGGCTTATCTGGCGGCTCATCGTGACGATGGGCCGCCATTACTGTTGGCGTGGTTTGCCGCGCACGCCCGCGATCTCCCCTGGCGGCATGAACGCACGCCGTACCGCGTGTGGGTGACGGAGGTCATGCTCCAGCAGACGCGGGTGGAAACGGTGTGCGACTATTACCGGCGCTTTATAACCCGGTTTCCTACGCTGAGTTCTCTGGCGGGGGCGGATTTAGCGGAAGTCCTTAAAGTGTGGGAAGGATTGGGCTACTACAGTCGCGCCCGCGCGCTGCACCGCGCCGCGCAGGTGGTGCTGCACGACTATGGGGGACAACTACCGTCTGAGGTGGCGGCGCTACGCAAACTGCCGGGAATCGGGGCGTACACCGCCGGGGCGATTGCCAGCATCGCGTTTGGCGTCCCGGCGCCGGCGGTGGATGGCAACGTGCGTCGGGTGCTTTCCCGTGTGCTGGCCCTCCCTGCGCCGGCTCCCGCCGAATTGGAAGAGGCCGTGCGCACTCTGATGCCGGAAGCTGCCCCCGGCCCGTTCACCGAGGCGCTGATGGAATTGGGGGCGACGCTCTGCCGGCCGGCTGCGCCTCAATGTGGCGAATGTCCCTGGGGCGGTTGGTGTCGCGCTTATCAGCAGGGCGACCCGGCGCAGTTCCCCGCGCCCAAGCCGCGCAAGACGATTCCGCATTACGACGTAGCGGCAGCCGTCACGGTGCGGGAGGATGGCCGGGTATTGGTGGCCCGCCGCCGCGCCGAGGATATGCTCGGCGGCATGTGGGAGTTCCCCGGCGGCAAACGGCAGACCGGGGAGACGCTGCCGGAGGCGCTGCGCCGCGAGTTGCAGGAAGAAATGGCGATAGACATCGCGGTGGGAGAACAACTCATCGTGGTGCAGCACGCTTACACGCACTTTCGCATCACGTTGTACGCCTTCGCGTGCCGGTTGGTCGCGGGCGTCCCCCAATGTCTGGCGTGCGACGCTTTCCAGTGGGCGACGCCAGCGGAGATGCAGGCGTTGCCGATGGCCGTCACCGACCGCAAGATCGCAGCGGTGGTGGAAACGTGGCTCGCGTCCGGCGCGGCTACGCTTCCCGCTGCGGCAGCCACACCGTAAACGTACACCCCTGCCCGACCACGCTGTCCAGAGTGATACGCCCGGCGTGGAGTTCCATAATTTCTTTGCAGATGGCCAGTCCCAGGCCGGTGCCGGCGGCCAGGCTGCTTTGTCCTACTTTTCCGCGAAAGAATCGCTCAAACAAATGCGGAATTTCTTCTGTGGCGACGCCAGGGCCGGTGTCGCGCACACTGAACGTTACCCAGGGACGTTCTTCAGCCTCGACGATGGCTGTGTGCAGCGAGACTTCGCCGCCAACCGGGGTGTAGTTCATCGCGTTGGTCAACAGGTTGGTGGCAACCTGTTCGATGAGGCGGGGGTCGGCCTGCGTGGCAGGCAAATCGGCGGTGGTCTGTAACTGCAAGTGCAATCCCCGTTCGGCGAACAGTTTCTCCCGGTCGTTGAACAGAGTCGAGAGCAGTTGGTTGAGGTTGGTCGGTTCCAGCTTCGCCGTCGTTTTGCCCAGATCCAGCCGCGAAATGTCCAGCAGCCCCTCAATCAGCGTTTGCAGTCGCCCGGTCTCGCGGGAGAGGCTCTCGAGGTACGTTTCGCGCCGTTCCGCCGGGCAGTTGGCGAGCAGGCCCAGGTAAAGCCTGATGCTGGTCAGGGGCGTGCGCAGTTCGTGGCTGACGTTGCTCAGGAATTGAGACTTGGCCTGGTCGGCGGCCTGGGCCTGCTCCAAAGCCACGCGCAGTTCAGCCGTCAGTTGTTCCAGTTCCTGTTGATAGCGATCCCGTTCTGCGATGAGGTGCGCCCGTTCCAACACGCGCTCCACGACCACCATGATCTCGTCCATGTCGTGGATGGGCTTGGTGACGTAATCCCACGCGCCGCGCCGCATGGCGGAAATCACATCTTGCAGCACCCCCGTGCCGGAGACGACCACGACCGGCATGGTTGGCTGTTCTTCTTTGAGTGTGGTCACGACTTCCAACCCATCCACATAGGGCATTCGCAGATCCACCAACACCAAGTCAAAATGCGCGGCGCGTACCTTTTCCAGTCCTTCTCTGCCATGCGCGGCCATTTCTGTCTCGTACCCACATTCTTCGAGGTAATCGGATAGCGCGCGCCGGATCCAGAGTTCGTCGTCAATGATTAAGATACGAGTTGCTGTCATATTTTCCTCCACTCATCTTGCACTTCAAAGATTGACTGGCAGTTCTATGACAAACCGGGCGCCCCCCTCTGCTCCCGGCTCGCTCCAAATCTGCCCATGATGACGTTCCACAATGATAGACCAGCACAACCACAGCCCCAGGCCGGTGCCTTCGCCGGTCGCCTTGGTGGTAAAGAAGGGTTCAAATAAATGCCGGCGCACTTCTTCCGGGATGCCGGGGCCGTTATCCTCTATTTCCAACCGAAGCCACGGCGGGCCGCCTGGCAGCAAAGCGGTGCGCACGACCAGCCGGGGGGGGCGAGGGTTGTCCGCATCGGCCGGAGGAAGGTGCTCGGCCATAGACTGGGCGGCGTTGCGCACCAGGTTGAGAATCACCTGTTGAATTTGTTGCCCGTCACAGACTAGCTCAGGCAGGTCCGGCGCGAGAGCCAGGTGGATGTCAAAATCTCGGAAGTCGTACTTTTTCTTCAGATCATAATCGGTGGCCGCCAAATCAAGGGTGCGCGTGACCAACTCGTTCAAATCGTGCGGGGCGGCATTGGACGTGGTGCGCCGCGAAAAGCTCAACAGGTCAGAGACGATCTTGGCCGCGCGCTGCCCGGTCTCGCGGATGCCGTCCAAATAGTCCATCAGACCGCGCGAGTCCATATATGCCGTCAGGGCAGCGGGGTCAACGCCAAAAGTCTTCAAGTGCCGCCGTGTTGCGTCGCGTCGCGTATCCAGCGCCATCTCCAAAATCTGCGCACTCTGCATCATGGCGCCCAGCGGGTTGTTGATTTCGTGTGCGACGCCGGCTGCCAGCCCGCCAACGCTCGCCATTTTGGCCGATTGCAGCATCATTTCTTCCATTTGCACCCGGCGCGTCGCGTCGTCAATGCGCAATACCACGCCTTCGATAGTGTCGCCCATCAGCGGATATACGGCGACATCCTGGTAGACGACGCCATGGGTTGTTTTCAGGAGTTCGCGCGGTTGGAACACTGCCGCGTGTTGTTCGAGGACCTGGTCAAACAACACCCAGTAACGGCTCAGGGTAGGGCAGGCTGTCCACACGTTCTGCCCGATCATCTGCGCTGCCGATTGTCCGGTCAAATGAGTCATGGCCGGATTCCACAACAAAACCTGGCCGACCAGGTTCAACGCGATCATAGCGGAGGGTGTGGAATCCGTGATGTTTTGCAGCAGGCGTTGGAGTTGTAAAATCTTCTCCTCCGAACGTTTCCGGTCGGTAACATCCAAAAACATAGCGACCATGCAGCCGGACGAGGTTTGAAAGGCGTACACTTCAAACGCGCCGGCAATGCCATTTTCGTCGTAGGTGATCTGGCTGGTCTGCCAGGGAATGCCGGCTGCGGCCTGCCGATATCGCAGTGGGACTTCGGTGGCGGTCAGAGCCGGGAAGGCTTCTTCGAGGGTCTTGCCAACAAATTGTTGATTCTGGACGCCGAGGATTCGGTTGGCGGCCGGATTGGCGCCGATGAATACCAGGCGATCATCCGCTTCCAAGCGATACATGTGCATCCCCATGGGGCTGGCCTCGAAGACATTGCGGAAACGCGCTTCGCTATCCCTTAGAGCGGTTTCGGCCTGAATCTGCGCCGTGATATCTTCTACGGTCGCAATCATACCCTCAAATTCTCCCGCCTCGGTGAAGTACGGCGCGGCATTGATGGCGAGCAGCACGCGCCGTCCATCCGGCCATTCGATGGCGTGCCGCACGGCGAAGACTGGCTGGCGGGTGCGTGTTACCTGTACGAAGGGCAGGCGTTCTTCAGGGAACGGGCCGCCATCATAGTCAGTGATGCGCCAGTCGGGGGCGTTGTACATGCGCTGGTTGATTTCTGTCTTGGTCAATCCCAAGATTTGTGTGGCGCGCAGATTCGCAAAGATGATCTGACCCGCCGCATCTACCACGGTAATACCCACCGGACTGGTTTCCATCACCCGATCCAGCAGGGCTTTTTCATGGCGCAGCGCTTCTTCAGCCCGACGGCGCGCAGCGCCGCCCGAAGAATTCAAGAAGATGTATCCCAAGAATAACCCCAAAGGCACGTGGAACAGCGCAATCGTGGGGAAGGTGACCACGGCATCCCCCCAGCGCACCAGGTGAAATAACAGTACGCCTAAGACCCAGGCGATTTGGAGTTGCACACCCAGATCAAAAAAACGTCGCAAGGGATGGGTGGGGGCGCTGCGCCGCATCCACAGCAGCCAGATGGCTGCCAGGATCACACTGCCGGCCACTGTGATGCCATCTATCCACCCGCTTAGGAGCGACATCTTAGGGGATTCCTTGGGGCAGGGTGATGACAAAGCGCGCGCCGCCTGTTTCGGGGATCTCCAGGGTCAAATGGCCCTTGTGCCGTTCCACGACGATGGTCCAGCACAGCCACAGACCCATGCCGACGCCTTCTCCCACCTCTCTGGTGGTGATGAACGGCTCAAACAGGTGCGCCCGCTGCGCCTCCGGGATGCCGGGGCCGTTGTCCTCCACCTCCAGTCGCGCCCCACGGTCGGAGCTGCCTGGCTCATCCCAGGGCCGGGTGCGCAGAATCAAGCGGGGGCTATAGCCTGATGGCCCGCCGGATAATTTTTTCGTACCCATAGCGCGAGCCGCATTGCGCAATAAGTGGAGGATCACTTGTTGAATTTGTTGCCCATCGCAGTTCACCTCGGGCACATTATCCGCCAACGCTAACACCACGTCTATGTCGCGGAAATCGTAGCGCTGGTTCAGGTCATAATCCGTTGCGCTCAACGCCAGCGTTTGCTCTAACAGGCGGTTGAGGTTGTGCGGGGCAATGCGTGAGGCGCTGTGGCGCGAAAAACTTAACAGGTCGGCGACGATCTTCGCGGCGCGCGCGCCGCTGTCGCGGATGCCGGAGAGATATTCCCGCAACCGGCGCGTTTCCAGGTAGTGCGCCAGCGCGTCGGGGTCTATGCCGGCCGTAACCAGGCGATCGCGCGTCAACGGGCGTTGGGTGTCCAACGCCATTTCCAGGACTTGCGCGCTTTGCATCATAGCGGTCAGCGGGTTGTTGATCTCGTGCGCGACGCCGGCTGCCAGGCTGCCCACGCTCGCCATTTTGGCCGACTGGAGCATGGCGGCTTCCGCCTGTTTGCGGGTCGTAATGTCACGCGAGATACCGAAGGTGCCGACAATGGCGCCGGTTTCGTCGCGCAAGGGCATTTTGGTGCTCAGCACCCACGAGACACTGCCATCGGGCCAGGTTTCCTTCTCCTCGGCGCCTACAATCGGTTCGCCGGTGCGGATGATTTCCTGTTCGTCGTGGTAGGCTTGTTGCGCGTGTTCCTCTGAGAAAAAGTCGAAGTCGGTCTTGCCGAGCGCCTCCTCCGGGGCGTCCAGGCCAAATCGTTGTGCTTGCGCGCGGTTCATGCGGATAAAACGACTTTCCCGGTCTTTGAAATAGATATGATCGGGGGTGGTGTCCATCAGAGTGCGCATCAACGCCTGTTCTTGCGCCAGCGCCTCGGCGGTGCGCCGATGCCCGGCGATTTCGTGTTGCAGCTCGGCAGTGCGCTCGGCGACGCGCTGTTCGACTTCCGCATAGGCTGCTTGCAACTCGCGCTGAGCGGCGCGTTGCGCATCCCACAGCAGGGCGCCTTTTATCACGCTGCTGAGGATACTGCTCAGGATTTCGTAAATGTGGATGTCCCGCACTCGTACATCGGCGGCCAAAACCCCGAATCCCAACAACTCTTCGCGGAAATTCAGCGGGTAGATCAGCAAGGTGCATTGTTTTGCGGGAAAGAAGGTTGCTGGTAGCAACTGCCGGGCCGGGAAAAGTGTCTCAGTCGGGACGAACTGCCCACTTTCAGGAACCGTGCCGGCCAACAACCGCGACTGCGTGGCGTCGGCGTACAGTGCCAGATAGGCCGCCGGAATACCCAGATGGGGCAGTCTGTCCGCCAACTGCACTACCAAATCGGCAAGGTTGAACGTTGCCAGCAACGTCTGCACCAGATAGCGAAAATCGGCGCGATGCAGTGCCGAGAATTCAAGCGGGTCCGCCGTTTGTGGGGAGGCTGTGGCCGCCGGGCAACCGCAGGATGCCCGCACGACCAGCTCTGTCGCCAACTCCACCTGGGTAGGAACCGCTTCGTGGCGCAGTAAAGCCAACGCGGTTTCCACCGCCTTCACCCCCAACTGTTCCACCGGTTGCCTCACCGTCGTCAGGGCAGGCATGACATAGCGGCTTTCCGGGCTATCATCAAAACCGACCACCGCAATGTTGGTTGGGATGGCGTCCCCCCGCGCCTGTAACTCTTCCAGCAAGGGGATCGCCATGTAGTCGTCTACCGCGACGATGGCTTCCAGGTCTCGCCCTGGCTGCAAGCGCCGCTCGTTCAAAAACAAGTCAATGACGGCGCGGGGATGTTGGTAATAGGTGCTGGGCGCGACCAGGCGTAAATCCACCGGCAGCCCATGATCCATCAGCGCCGCGCCATACGCTTGATAGCGCACGTCGGCCTCTTGCAGTCCTCCCGGTTTGGGGACGAAGGCAATGTGACGGTAGTGGTGCGTTTCAATGAGATGTGAGACCAGGGTATACATCCCCTGGTAATTATTGACGCCCACACTGGGGATGCCCTGCAACACCGGCCCTACGCTGACTAAAGGCAGCCCGACATAGTGTCGGCAAAACGCCAGCATCGCCTCCTGCGTTAATCCCATACCCAGGGTGCCGGCGACCACGATGATGCCGTCCACGGTCTCCGCGTTAGCGAGGGTATAAACGGCATTGGTTTGCGCCGCATACGGGCGCTCCGTGCCCAACCGCTGTCCCACAAAGCACAGCAGGTTGACATCCAGGCGGCGCGCGCAAGCGGCCATGCTCGTCCAGAGGGTGTGTTGATAGCTGTATTCCAGGCTATCCAGCAACACCCCGATGGTGGGGCGCGGCGGATGAATGTATACGGCGGTCTCACTCATAGACATTGTTTGCGGTCTCAATGACCCATCGCCATTGTGTCTTTGCGTGTGGCTGGCGGTCGAAATCAATAATGTGCTCTACAGGTATCCTATAATGATTTAGTATTGAAGTCAAACCCCCTAAAGGCGCAATGCGCCTTGCAACACCACCACCGCCTGCCCGACGAGTTCCACGCGGTCTGCGCCGGCGAGCCGCACCGTCAACTCGCCGCCGCGCGCCGACGCCTGATACGCGCGCATCTCCGACTTCCCTAGCCGTTCCGCCCAGTAGGGCGTGAGCAGCGTGTGCGCCGAGCCGGTGACGGGGTCCTCGTTGATGCCCACCCACGGCCCGAAGTAGCGCGAGGTGAAATCGTAGGGCGGATCGCCGGCCGCCGTGACCATCAAGCCGCGGTAGCCTGCCATGCCGGGCGCGTTGACCAGCGCGCTGAAGTCGGGGCGCAGCGCGCGCACCGTTGCCGCGTCCGCGAGGCGCAGCAGCAGGCTGCGGGACTTGTCCCCGCGCGCCGCCTCCACCGCCGCAGTCACGCCCAAGGTCGCCAGCACGTCCTCCGGCGCGGCGCAGGGAATCACCTGGTTGCGCGGGAAGTCGAGCACGATCCCCTCGGCAGATCGTCGGGCGATGAGGTCGCCGCTCAACGTCTCAAACGTCACCGCGTCGGCCCGCACGCCGACTTCCATGAAGAGCGCCGCCGCCGTGCCCAACGTCGCGTGGCCGCACAGCCGCACTTCCGTCGCCGGGGTGAACCACCGCAGCGAGAAGCGCGTGCAGTCGGCCCACGGCGCGTCCGCCAGCCGCCGCACAAACGCCGTCTCCGACAGGTTCATCTCCAGCGCGATGGACGCCATCAGCGCGTCCGGCAAGGGTTCATCCAGCAGGCACACCGCCGCCGGGTTGCCTTTGAAAGCCGTCGCCGTAAAGGCGTCTACCTGATACAAAGGAATTGTGTTCATTGTCATACCCTCCTGTCTCCTAACTCCTAACTCCTAACTCCTAACTCCTAACTCGCTCCCCGCCACTCCTGCTCCAAAATGCCATACACCAGCGTGTCCCACCAGCGGTTTTTGAACCACTCGTTCTCGCGCATCCGACCCTCGTACTGCATTCCCACCTTTTCCATCACCCGCGCCGAAGCCGCATTGCCGGCCACGCAGCGCGCCCAGATGCGGTGGACGTTGAGGTCGTCGAAGCCGAAGGCCAGCAGCGCGCGCGCCGCTTCGGTGGCGAGGCCCTGTCCCCACAGGTCCGGCGCGATCTCGTAGCCGATGTCGGCCTCCACCGCGTCGAGCGTCTGCCGGCGGATGCCGCACGAGCCGATCAGCCGGTCTTCCACTCGTAGCATCACCGCAAACTGAAACTTGATGCGCGGCCGCGCCGTCTGCCACTCGATCAGCTTCTTGAGGAACGCGCGCACATCGCGCGGACTGCGCTTCTCCCATTCATAGTAGCGCAGATAACGCGGATCGGATTGATACGCCAGCACCGCCGGCCAATCCTCGGCGGTATATTCACGTAAATATAAACGCGGGGTTTCTAGTTGCAAAGGTGGCTCCCTTGAAGATAGCCACAGAGTACACAGAGCACACAGAGAAAAAAGAGAAACTTTGTGCCCTTCGTGTCCTTTGTGGTGAAAATTTTTATCTAACTTGTCCCGCGCCAGTCCATCTTCCATCCCACCAGCCAGAGGAAGGCGACGGCGAAAGCAATGAGCACGCCCAGGTCGAGCCAGAGGTGGAGTGTGACCGGACCGAGGATCACTTGGCGCAGCGCCGAGGCGGCATACGTCGCCGGGCTGAAGCGCCCCAGGATGAGGAAGATGCCCGGCAGCCGCTCCGGCGGGACGGCCACCGGCCCCAACCCAGCCAGCACGAGCGTCACCAACAGGCTCAATGAGCCACCCTCGTGTGGATCGCGCACGGTCACGCCGATGAACGCCCCAAGTCCTGCCAGCGACAGGGCGCACACCGGGATCACGATCAGCAACAAGGGGTGCAGGTGCAGCGATAAGTTGAGCAGCAGCGCACCCACGCCCAGCGTCGCCAGCAGGGAGGGCAGCGAAAGCAGGAAGAACGCCACTGCCACCGCCAGAATGAGGCTGTAGCGTTGGATGGGCAGCGCGGCGAAATAATCCAGCGCGCCCACGACGCGCATGTAGGTGAAGCGGCTTTGCACTTTGTCCATCGCGCCGAACAGCAGCGAGAGGACGAGGTTGCCGGTCAGCACGTAAGCCAGGGTGGACGGGCCGGAATCGCGGGCGAAGATGCCCAACGCGATGATGCCGAACAGCGGCGTGATAGTGGCCGTCAGCAACATCGATCGCCACGACCAGCGCCAGTTGGTCAGCTCGATCAGGAACAAGTCGCCCAACTGGACAAGAAAGGGCTGTGAGTTACGCGGGGACGGCGGCATAGTGCAAATACAAATCCTCCAATGTGGCCGAATACAGGCGAAAATCGTCTACCTGCGTCAAATCGAGCTGCCCCAACACCGCCGACGCTGCCTGTCGCTCCACCAACACCGTCCAGCGGCCGGGCTGCACCTCGTGCGGCGTCAGGGGCGGCGGAAAATGCGGCGGCGCGTCGGGCGAACAGAACAATTCCAGCCGCAATTTCTGGTCCACCGCGCGCTTGAGGTCGGCGGGACGGCCCACGGCGGCTAGCGCACCGTCGCGCATGATCGCCACGCGCTGGATGATCTTCTCGGCTTCGATGGCGTCGTGGGTGATGAAGATGATCGTCATCCCCCGCTCGGCGTTGAGGCGGCGCAGCACGTCCCACACCCGTTTGCGCCGCTGCGGATCGAGGTCGTTGGTCGGTTCGTCGAGGATGAGCACGGGCGGCGCGCCCACCGTCGCCACAGCCAGGCGCAGCAGGCGCCGCTGTCCGCCGGAAAGCCGGTTGCTGTACTGGTCGCGCATCTCGCGGATTTGCCACAAGTCCAGCAGAGATTCGCGCTCATCCTGCGCCTCTGCGCGACGCAACCCGCGCAGGTGCGCGGTGTAGTACAGCGCCTCACCCACCGTCAGGCAGTTGAGCGAGCTGCTTTCCTGCGGCATGTAGCCCACATTGCGCGGCGTCCACAGGGGATCGCGCGTCACCGGCTGCCCAAACAGCGTGATCTCGCCTGATGTGGTGCGCAGCAGATTCATCATCTGCCGGATGAGCGTCGTCTTGCCCGCGCCGTTGTCGCCCAGGATGCCGAAGATTTCGCCCGTGTGGATTTGCAGCGACACGTCCCGGTTGGCCGGGCGCGTCTGGCCGGGATAATATTTCGTGACGTTTTGGATGTCGTAAACGAGCATTGGAATTGTTCCGCAATAACAGAAAAAGCAACCAGGACGCAGATTTTCGCAGATTTTCGCAGATAATTTTTTAAAAATCAGCGTTCATCAGCGTTTATCTGCGTCCTAATTTCTCTGCCGCTTATTCAGGAATAACTCTATTACTTCGGGCGCGTGAAGAGCGCGACACATTCGATGTGGAAGGTCTGCGGGAACATATCCACCGGCTGCACCCATTCCAGCGCGTAGCCCTGCCGCACCAATCGCTGCGCGTCGCGGGCCAGCGTCGCCGGATCGCAGGAGACGTAGGCGATCCGGCGCGGCCCGTGGGCCACCAACGCATCCAATGCCTCTGGTTCCAGGCCGGTGCGCGGCGGGTCTACGACGGCGGCGTCCAGCGGCGCATCGAGGTCGGGCAGCAGGTCTTCCACCAGCCCCTCCAGCACTGTCACGTTGTCCCGGCCGGCCAGATTGCGGCGGGCGTCGGCGACGGCGGTGGGATGCGCTTCGATCCCGACGACGGACGCGGCTTCCTCGCTCATAAACGCCGTGAACAGCCCGACGCCGCAATAAGCGTCCAGCGTCTTCTCGCTGCCGCGCAAATCCAAAGCACCCATCACCAGCTCCGCCAGCCGCATGGCCTGTGTCGAGTTGACCTGGTAAAAACTCGTCGCCGAGATGGTGAAGGGGTGATCGTACACCGTCTCGGTGATGTAGTCCAGGCCGATGAGCGGGGCGATGGCGTCGTCCTGGCAAATCTGGACGATGGAGAGAGGAAAATCCACCTCTAACGCCGGCGGCTCATCGTCTTCCGTTTGCAGCGCCACCATCAAATCGTCCTCCGCCGTGCCTACCCGCAGTTCCATCCACACCAGCCCCGGATAGACCGTCCCTAACTTGGGGTACAAATCGCGCAAAGGGGGGCGCAAAATCAGGCAGTCGTCCACGGGGTACACGTCATGACTGCGCGCCGAAAGGAAGCCCAGCCGGCCCTCGGCGTTGGGGCGGAACAGCGCGTGGTTGCGATATTCCCAGCCGACTTCGTCGGGCAGCGGCTCCAGGATGGGCGGCTCCGGGAACTTGCCCACCCGCCGGAATTGATCTACCACAATCAGCCCTTTGAGCTGCGCCTGCACGGCGTAGTCAATGTGCTGGAACTGACAACCGCCGCAGGCGTCCGCTCCAAAGTGTGGGCATAGCGGCGTCACCCGCGCCGGCGACGGTTGCAATACGTCCAGCAGCCGGGCGCGAGCGTAGCGGCCCTTGTCCTCCTCGATTTGCACCCGCACCACCTCGCCGGGGATGGCGTAGGGTACAAAAATCGCGCGGTTTTCGTAACGGCCAATGGCTTCGCCGCCGTGCGCCATAGAATCCAGTTTGACGTCGAAAGTATCTTTCATAGCGTTTTCCTTAAAGTCACGAGGTCGGTTGCGGCTGAAGCCGCGTTTCAGAAGGGATTTTTGTCGCCGCGCTACGCGCGGC
>DAOUGD010000208.1:0-14102 GCA_034429475.1 Anaerolineae bacterium | reverse complement strand
GGAGATGGAAGCTCTGGCAATCCGCTACCACGAGGTATGCCCGCAGTGGAGTTACACCATCTCGCCACGTTCGCCCGCTCCCGCCGCTTAAGCAGTTCGGAAAGTTATATTTTTACAGACCCTTAGGGTCTGGGGTGGTTATACCATGCAAAACCGGGGGCTGTCCCTAGCCCCCGGTTCATCAGAAGGAGGAGAATCATTTTTGTCTACGGCCCCCGACTCCGTATCCATTTGTAGTGTACCAAATTTTAACCTTTTTTACTTGACGCGAATCTGACGATTTCCTTACGATTGGGTTACACGTTGCCGTAATTGTCCACAACCGGCCTGAATGTCCAGCCCGCGCCGCAGTCGTAGCGTGTAGGGAATGTGGTGTTGATCCAAAATGGTCGTAAATTCGGTCGTGCGCTCCGGCGTAGAAGGCTGACCGGCGTACCCTGGGGTGGGGTTGAGCGGAATTAGGTTGACGTGGGCCAGCATGCCTTTGAGCCGTGCGGCCAACCCCTGCGCCTGTTCGGGGGTATCGTTCACGCCATCTATCAGCGACCATTCAAAGGTGACCCGGCGATTCGTCCGGGCGATGTAATCCGTGACGGCGGCGAACACCTCATCCAGCCCGTAACGGCGGTTGATGGGCATTAGGGTATTGCGCAGTTCGTCGGTAGCGGCGTGCAGTGAGACGGCCAGATTCACCTGGGTGTCTTCTCCGGCAAAACGGCGAATCCCCGGTGCGACACCAGCCGTGCTCACCGTGAGGCGGCGTTGTCCCATTTGGAATCCCTGTGGATCAATCAACCGGCGGAGGGCAACCAGCGTGTTCTCATAATTCAAAAATGGCTCACCCATCCCCATCAGGACCACGTTGGTCAGCTTTTGCCCCTGTGCCTCCAGGAGGCGGGCGAAGTGGAGCGCCTGCATCACGATCTCGCCGCTGCTCAAATGCCGCCGGAAGCCCATCTGCCCGGTGGCGCAGAACTGGCAGCCTACCGCGCAGCCTACCTGGGTCGAGATACACACGCTGCGCCGGTCGGCATAGCGCATCAATACCACCTCGATTGGCTCGCCGTCCTCTAATTCCAATAGATCTTTGCGGGTTTCTCCATCCAGCGATTCCTGCGTGGCCTGGACGCGCGGCGCCGCCAGGGTGGTGGTCTCGGCCAAGCGTTGGCGCAGTGACTTGGAGAGCGAGGTCATCTGAGTGACGTCTGTGACGAGCCGCCGGTAGAGCCATTCCCAAATTTGCCGGGCGCGATAGCGCGGTTCGCCCCAATCGGCTAACAGAGCTTCCAATGCCGGCAGGTCCAAATCGTAAAGATAGAGTAATGACATAAAAACCTCGGTGGTGTTTGCAGAATTGCGCCTAGAGGGTCAAGGCCGTTGGGGATGAACCACGCCCAATTGCGGCCAATGCGCGTAGCGCGTCCGGCATACTGGGCATTGCAGATAATGTTGTGTCTCTCCCAAGGGGATGATGGGCAGCCAGAAGATGTGGAAGTACATCCGGCCGACGCGGGGTTGCAACGTCACCGTTTGCCCGCAGGCCGGGCAGCGGGCGAGTTGCGCCGTTCCGTTGGGGTCGTCTTGTTTGACCTCACGGGTGCCGAAGAACAAAATCATAGTATTTCCTCCTGCCAAACTCGTACCAATTCAAGCAGATCGGCAAAAACGTGATCGGGACGGATGGGCGACGTGCGTAGCGTCTCCGCATCCGACACCCCCGAAAGTACCAATGCGCTGGGCATCCCCAGGCGAATACCGCCCAGGATGTCAGTATCCAGCCGGTCGCCAATGACCAGGGTCGTCTCCGGCGTAGTCCCCAGGCGCGCAAGAGCTTGTTCGTAGAGGATCGGCGCAGGCTTGCCGATCATCACCGGCGCTTGCCCCGTTGCCGCTTCTAGGGCTGCGATTTGCGCGCCGTTACCGGGCACCAGTCCCTCCTCCGTCGGGTACGTGCGGTCGGGATTGGTGGCGACAAAGCCCGCGCCGCCAAGAATCAGGCGCGTAGCGGTCGCCAGCTTGCGCCAGCTCAACTGCTGATCCCACCCGACCACGACACAATCCGCCTGTTCGGCGGCGTCGCCGCTGAACACCTGGAATCCCCGCGCGTGCAGAGCTTCCATCACCCCCGGTCCGCCGATAGCGTAGATCGTTGCGCCAGATGGCTGCGTCGCTGCCAGATAGTCGGCTGCGCCCTGCGACGAGGTCAATATATGTTCCGGCGTTGTGGCTACGCCCATGCCGGCCAGTTTTTCCACATACATCTGAGGGGTCCGGCTGGAGTTGTTCGTCGCCAGGACGTATTTCACGTCACGCGCGTGTAACCAGTTGAAAAACTCGGGCAAGCCGGGCAAAGGAGTATTTCCACGCCACAGCACGCCATCCATGTCGCAAATCACGCCGCGCACCGAGGCGAGGCCCCGCGGGGTCATCGTTGCCGACTCCCGCAGTTGCGCGTAGACTTCGGGGGTGTCCACATCCGTTAACAGCGCGTCATTTGGCACGACCACGTAATTTAGCCGGTCGGCGTGCCGTTCAAAGAGTGCACGGCCCCCCATCTCGCCGGAAAGATTAGCCAGTTCGGGAAAAAACTCGCGGCTGAAGATTGCCGGTGTGCTGCGACGCCCGCCCGGTGTGCTGGAGACGGCGATCCCGCCTGCCTGACACCATTGCGCCATCAGCCTGCGCAGATGGGCGGGCGTAATCAACGGTTGGTCTACGGGGAGAATGAGAGCGGCAGCTACGTCCGGCGGTAGAGAGGCCAACCCCACGTTCAGGCTGGCGCTCATTCCTTCACGCCAACGGTAATTGTGGACGATCTGCACCGGCAAACCGGTTAATGCCGGTAGAATCTGTGCGGCGTGCGCTCCAAGAACTACGACAACCGGAGTCAGCCCGACCTTCCAGGTTATTTCAACCATGTGGGCAATAAGAGGCCGTCCATTCCAATCCAATAATTGCTTTGGAGCGCCAAATCGGGCGGATTCCCCGGCCGCCAATAGAATGGCAGCGATAGGTGTTTCTGGCATGATGATTCCTTTGCTAGTCCCAACGAAAAATAACCGACTTTAGGTTCGTCGGTAGTATAGCATTGGAATAAGCCAGGGCAAGTGGGTTATGCGAGTTGGCTCATTTTTGCGGGGCGACGAATGATCCGGCGCCTTGCCAGGGTTGTACGAGTCCTTCTTTCACCAGACATTGCAGGGCGCGACGGGCCGTGTCGCGGCTGATGCCATAGTCATGCGCCAACTCGCGCTCTGAGGGAAGCTGATCTCCGGTCATCCATTCGCCATTTTTGATGGCTTGTTTCAAACGCAGGGATAATTGCCAATACAGGGGTTCTGGAGCGGTTTTTGAAAGCATCTGTACCTCACTACAATAAGCACTCGATAAAATCCATTCCTCATTAAAGCAAAAGCGCTTTTCAAATGCCTAAGCGTCATAAGGGTTTGCTTGATAAATTCCTGCCAATTTCTGGGTTTCATTAAATCCAGGTTTTGCAAGTGGATTTTGTATAGACACTGTTTGGCGAGATGCAGAGATTTTTAAGATGGACTCTGCCCCCCACCGCTCTTCATACGTTTTGATTGCGCCTTTGGCGGGGTGTGTTAGAATTCGTCTGTTATGGTAGCCTGATGGAAGGAGCTGTAAACATTTTATGGAAGACGAAATTGACTTGAGAGTTTACATTGACGTATTGTTGCGTTGGTGGTGGCTGATCGTGTTGGGAGTGGTCTTGACGGGCGGCATGGCCTTTCTGTTAGGCTTGCTGCGAACTCCAACCTATGAAGCCGTTGCCGGAGTAGTATCGCTCAAAAGCCGGGCCGATATTTCGTTAGGCTCTAGTTTTGAATCGGTGACCGACGCGGACCTGGATGCACTGGGCAGCCTTGGTTCGGCGGCCGTGATGGAGCGCAATAAGTTGCGCCTCAACACGCTGGCGGGGATGGTGCGGAATGGAACGATTGCGGAACAGGTCGCTTTGGAATTGCATGATCAATTGGATGAAACCGAACGGGATCCGGCCGATCTCCAACAACTTGTGCGCGGTGAAGTGTTGGAATTGGAAGGGGGGGGGAGCAGTGACACCATTCAGATCATTGTCACTCACCGCGACCCGGAGAAAGCGGCGTTGATCGCAAACACCTGGGCGGAGGCGTATGCAACTTACGTGAACGCTATCTATGGGAATGCTACGCTCATGCCCTTTGAGGATATTCGGGAGCAGATGGCGACGGCCAGAAGCGAGTATGATGCGGCGCAGGAGGCCTTGTTGACCTTTTTAACCGAGAACGACCAGGTCTACGAATTGCAGCGGCAGATCGAAGAAGAGGAGTTGATCATTGGCAATCTGCGCACCGCGCGCCGCACGGCCATCTCGGCGGTGGTGGACAAGGAAGTGCAAATCAAACAGCAATTGATTCAGGCGTATATGCAGGACGATATTGATAATCGTTTGTTTGCCTTCAACAAGGGGCAGCAGGCTAATCGTCAAATTTTAGGAACGTGGATTGACGCTGAAGTTGCCAACCGGGTGAGCGCCATTCAGCGTGACCGTAATATGCGGCTCAAGATGTTTGAAACGGCGGTGAGCGCGGAATCAGCCGCCAAACTCAAGGTCTTTGAGGCGCAAAACGCGGCTTTATTACAATCGCTGGATGACGCCTACGCGCGCAAATTGCGCTTGCAAAGCCTGCTTCAAGATGCTCGCCTGATGCGTGAACAACTGATCCTGGGCGGCGATGCGGCAGCCCAAAGCAATGGCCTGGCGCTGCTGGCGTTCAAGTCGCAGGTTTTTTCTACGACCCTGGGATTACCGTTCGATCGGCTCGATATTCAGACCACTTCAATAGATGCGCTCAGTCCCAGCCGCAGCGCTGACGAACAGATTGCCGATCTGGATGCTTTGATTTCTGCAATGGAAAGCGAACTGGATACGGTCGGTACAGAGATTGCGACCCAATCCACAGCCTTATTACGAGGGGAGGGTTATGAATTCCTGGATATTCTGACGCCGGAGTTGTGGACAACGCCCTGGGATTCCGTGTTGACAGACACTGAGGCTATATCGAGTAGTCTCACCGCGTACATTACGCAAAGATACCAGGAC
Organism: Anaerolineae bacterium; assembly: GCA_034429475.1. Taxonomy (GTDB): domain Bacteria; phylum Chloroflexota; class Anaerolineae; order B4-G1; family SLSP01; genus JAKQHY01. The sequence continues at coordinate 8,995 of DAOUGD010000208.1, read as the reverse complement.
TTATTCGATTTGGGACCCATTGCTTTGTCTGCCACAACAGTGGCGACCGATACTCCCCTGTTTGCTGAGATTCAGACGCTTTACCCTGAACTCTTTGCCAAGGACCCCTGGAAGGAATTGGCCGAAACCGTGCCAAAGGAAACGGAAGTGGGCGCGCTGGCGAATCAGATGGCCCAAGAATTGCTAGATATGCAGGGATTGGAAAAGTTGCTTTCGTATAGCACCCTGGATGCGCCGCTCTCTTTGGAAATTGCCAAGCGTGAAGCATCGGTGCGCGGCCTCAAAGCGGATATTGCGCGATTGGAGCAGATAAAGGTGGACTTGCAGCAACGGCGCGACCTGGCCTGGAAAGCCTATTCTACGCTATTGTCCACATCTCAGGAAATTGACATTGCCTCGGCCTCGCAGAGCAGCGAAGTGCGTTTTGCCTCGCGGGCGTTGCCGCCGCGCACCCCCACCGGCCCCGGCAAGTTGATGATGGCTGCCGTAGGGATGGCGGTGGGCTTTATGCTAGGGGTGTTTGGAGCATTCTTGTTTGACTATATCGGGATGGAAAGCACGCCGTACTATATGTGGCAACAGGTGCGCCGCATTGGACAGGCTCCGCGTTCTATTTGGGGGAAGCCAACACCGGCGTCGGTCGTCACAGTGGAGGCTGCGCCGCACCCTGACGAAGAAAACCCTGCCTCGTAAAACTGCAACCGGGATGTATTCGCTATGTTAAAACGGCAAGGGTGGATAGGGCTGTTGCTCCTGGGGGGAATTCTCCTGTTGGTGCTGGACATTCCCCCTGTATCCTTATCCTGGGAGACGGCCAGCGAGGTAGGCGCAGCAGGTTTTCACGTTTACCGTTCGACTTTGACGGAAGATGCCTTTGTCCGTGTCAATCCCACTTTGATTCCGGCGCGGGGGAACGAAATGACCGGCGCTGCTTATCGCTTTGCGGATGATGAGGTCGTCGTCGGTCGGCGCTACGTCTACCGTATCGAAGAAGTTGAATGGGATGGCACGGTCAATGCCTATCCCGAAACTGTGACGGTGCGTGCCGGGTTGCCGCGTCTTTGGACCAAGATTGAAGGGGGCTTGTTGGTTGGGCTGGCCGTGTTTTTGTTCTGGCGCACCCTGAAGCATTGATGTTGCCGCTAAGATTTGGCATCGCGGGAACTGCCCTGGAAGTTCGCGGAGCAGCGGGATGGTTAGACCCTTTGCGTCGTGCGTGGTCTGCCTGGGTACCGGCGGCAACCATTGTCCCCTGGCCCGTAGAAGTGGTGTCCGTTTCACAGTTACAGCCCCCAGAAGCGCCGCTTTTTGAGGCGTTGCCGCGTTGTAAGGGCGGTGTGTGTACGCTGGTGACTGCCGGCTTCCAGGGGCGCGTGGATGCCGACCATCGGTGTGCCCACTTGGAGGCTCATCCTCATGCGACGCCGGCCGACCTCGGTTACTTCTTGCGGGTGACGCTAGCCGTGCAGGCTTTTGCGCGCGGTGGCTTTCTATTTCATGCCGCGGGCGTGGTTCACCAGGAAAAAGGCTATGCCCTGTTTGGTCTCTCTGGCAGTGGTAAGACTACCGCAGCGCAATTATCTGCCCCTGATCCAGTCCTCAACGATGATTTGCTTCTGCTCTGGCCTGATGACGCCGGGTGGACAATGTATGCGACCCCCTTCGGCAAACGCCGGGGCAATGTAATGGCTGCGCCGTTGTGTTTCTTCCTGCGTTTGATAAAAGACGATCAGGTCTGCATTAAGCCACTGACGGCGGGGCGCGTGCTGGGGGAGTTAGTGTCTAATACTCCCGTACTGGCCGGCGATCCGGTTTATTTGCCTGATGTGATGGCACGCTGGGAAGGAATTGTGCGCCGGATTCCGGTTTACGCTTTGCATTTTCGGCGTGAGCCGACGTTTTGGGAGGTGGTGGATGCTGAACTTGGATGATCGGCTGATGAGGAACCCGGCGGTTGTCACCCGTGAAACCGCCGGGGAATTGGTGGCCGTGCTTCCCGATCAGGGGAAATTTGTCGTGTTGAATGTGACCGGGGCGCGGGTGGTGCACTTGGCTGATGGCGCGCGTTCTTTGCGGCACATTGCGGCTCTCATTGCCGACGAGTTTAGTGTGGATGTGGCGCAGGTGGAGGCGGATGTCTTACGCTTTGCCGCCATGTTGTGTGAGCGTCAGGTGCTAACGCCGGTAAATTCTCCAACGTCATGACGGTCAGTCGGCAATGCGCGAAACTTTGTTGCTTCAAGTGGACCCCTTGCATCCTGATCCTGCGCCGATTTACCGCGCTGCGGCAGTGCTAAAGGCCGGGGGATTGGTGGCGTTTCCCACCGAGACAGTTTATGGTCTGGGGGCCAACGCATTGGATGCGCAAGCCGTAGCGGGAATCTTTGCCGCCAAAGAGCGCCCGGCTTATGATCCACTGATCGTTCACCTGGCGGACGTGAGTGAGTTGGCGCAAGTGACGCAGGCGGCCTCGCCGTTGACCCTGGCGTTGGCGGCGCATTTCTGGCCTGGGCCGCTGACGCTGGTGCTGCCTAAGGCGCCGCAAGTTCCGGCGGAAGTCACGGCTGGCGGCGAGTCGGTGGCGGTGCGCGTGCCAGCCCATCCCGTGGCGCTGGCTTTGATCGCGGCGGCGCAGACGCCGATAGCGGCGCCCAGCGCCAATCGCTTTGGGCGCGTCAGCCCGACGCTGGCGTCGCATGTGCTGGCCGATCTGAACGGACGTATTGACGTGATTCTCGACGGCGGAGCAACGCACGTGGGGGTGGAGTCTACGGTGCTTTCGCTGCTTACCGCGCCGCCGACGATTCTGCGGCCTGGCGGGGTCAGCCGCGAAGCGTTGGCGCAGTTCTTAGGTGAATTGCCGCTATTGGCGCAGACTGCGCCTACTTCAACGGCGCTCCCCTCACCGGGCACCTCTCTACAACATTATGCCCCTCGGGCGCGGGTTATTCTCTATTGTGGGACGCGGACAGCTATGTGCACAGCGCTGCGCGCCGAAGCGATCCGCTTGGCCGCGCAGGGCGGGCGGGTTGGATTATTGGTGGCGGTTGAGGACATGCCTGTTTTTGCCGGTTTGCCCGCAGTAGTACAGCCGGTAGGCTCGCAGGCCGAACCGGAGGAGGTGGCGCGGCATCTGTTTGCTGGGCTGCACGCCCTCGACCGGGCCGGGGTAGATGTCATTCTGGCGCGCGATTTTGGGGCGGCAGGTCTGGGGCTGGCCATCCGGGATCGGTTGACGCGAGCGGCCGCCGGACAGGTGATCTACCTGGATGAACAGGCGCTGCCTGGATAACGCTTGTCCGCATTTTGGCGTTGTAGGGGACATAAAAAAGACCCTGAAGTTTTGGCTTCAGGGTCTTGGGTTTCTTGTGCGCAGGTTAGCCCCGCAGGAAGTCCCGTAGGCGGCGTGCATGGGCCGGGTGCCGTAGCCGGCTGAGCGCCTGCGCTTCAATCTGGCGCACGCGCTCGCGCGTGACCCCCAGCTTCTTGCCGACTTGTTCCAACGTGTAGGTTTGCCCATCTAACAGGCCATAACGCATCTGCAAGATTTTGACTTCACGCGGCGGCAGGTCGGCCAGGATTTCGATGAGTAGGTCGCGCAGCATCGCGGAACTGACCTCATCGGGCGGCGCCGGGCTTTCAACATCTTCGACAAAGTCGCCGAGCGTGCTTTCCTCTTCGTCGTCGGTGGGCATTTCCAGGGAGAGGGGACGGCGGGCCACGTCCAACATCTGCTCTACTTTGCGCACCGGGATTTCCATTTCGGCAGCCAGTTCTTCTGGCGTTGGATTGCGGCCCAGGCGCTGGGTGAGCTGGTGGGAGATGCGCAGCATTTTGTTGATCTGATCGCCCATGTGGACCGGGACGCGAATGGTACGGCTTTGATCGGCGATGGCGCGGGTAACGGCCTGGCGGATCCACCACGTCGCGTAGGTCGAGAATTTGTGACCCCGTTTGTAGTCGAATTTGTTGGAGGCCCGAATCAGGCCGATGTTACCCTCTTGAATCAAGTCCAGGAAGGGCACGCCGCGGCCAATGTATTTTTTGGCAACGCTGATGACTAACCGCGAGTTGGCGCGAATCAAATGCTCGCGCGCCGTGATGCCATCATAAATCTCGCCCTCCAACTGCCACCGTTTTTCATCACTGGCGTATTTGCCGGTGCTGAGCTTGTTTTGCGCTTTTTTCCCGGCCTCCATGCGCTGCGCCAGTGTCACTTCTTCCTCGGCAGTCAATAAGGGGACTTTGCCGATTTCTTTCAGGTACAGGCCGATGGTGTCGTCTACTTCAATCGCCCGGTAAATATCTTCCTCGGCTTTTTCGTCCTCATTGCCATCGTCAAGGTCAAAATCAGCCATTTTGCCCATAGCGGCATCGTCTGGCTGCCCCACCATAATACCGGCATCCATCAAAGATGAGATCAGCTCATCGAGGCGCGTGACATCTTCTTCTGCTTCGGGGAAGGCTCGCAGAATGTCATCATAAGTCACGAATCCCTGGTCATATCCCAGGTTCATCAGGTAGTCTTCGCCGGTGAGTCCCTCGCTCATCGGCGTCAATTCTACCTCTTCTACTTCGATGGCCTCTACTTCGACTTCTTCATCGGCCTCAGTATCGGCCTCCAAGTCGTCCTCTGGCTCATCCTCTAGATTGTCTTCTAATTCTTCTTCCAGTTCCTCTTCATCTAGTAAGTCTTCTTCTTCGTGACTTTCTTCTAAGAGTGTGTCGGTGAAACTATCGTCTGTGACCAAGATCCCAATTCCTTACTACGCAGTTTTAGAATATCCTATTAAGCGGCAAAGGCTCCAGCCTGTGCTAAACGCAAGCCCTAATATAACACAAAATGGCATGGATTGTCAAGTAGTTTTTAAAGGGGTTTTTGGCTTTCTGCCGGATCTGCCGGAAGTGAGAACGAGATGCGCAGGCCCTGGCCGGTAGCGCTGTTAAAGGTTATTTTCCCGTCCAACATTTCGATGCGTTCGCGCAACGTTGGCAGGTTAAGGCGGATGGCGTCCGGGGTGGTCAGCGCTTCGTCCAGTTCAAAACTGTTGCCGTTCGCCTCAAATTTCACCGTGATGTTGTCCTCATTCAGATCCACCCCGACGTTGATGGCGGTGGCGCGTCCTTGATCCCTGCCAATATGAATCAGGGTTTGGATGACGCGGAAGGTAGTGACTTCTTTGTGGGGGGCAATCCGGCGATCCTTGCCGGTGACGTTCAGGCGAATGCCCTCGAAGCCGGCTTCGGCCAATCCCTCGACGTAGCGTTTGATGGTGGGCATCAAGCCCAGATCGTCCAACATCATCGGGCGCAGGTCAAAGATGAAGGTCTTGACCTTTTGGAAGGTGCTGACCACGTTTTTCTTCAGCTCGCCCAACTCGGTGCGGGCGCGTTCCGGGTCGCGGTCGAAGAGTCGCTCGCAAATTTCCGCCTGAAGCACCAGGTTGGTGAGCGATTGCGCCGGCCCGTCGTGCATTTGGCGTGAAAGCCGCAGGCGCTCTTGCTCTTGCGCCTCAATGATGCTGATGGCCATGGCCTGGGGTGTCATTTCTTTCTCTGCTCCACCGGCCTCCGCATCGGCGGACTCGGCGGGGGCGGTATATTCCAACACTTTCTGGTAAAGCTCGGCGATGCGGGTCAGGTTGCGCTGATCGCTTTGCAGTTTTTCCAACTGTCCCCGCATCGTGAAGAGGCGCTGCTGGTTCTCTACCAGATAGGTGTAAGTGCTTTTGATATCTTCACGGGGGACAGTGTCGAAGGTGGCTTCGACCTGGCGGGTGCGGGCGACGGCGCGGGAATTCGTCTGCATAAAACGGTCAACCTCTGAAGAGGTTTGCTGGATCAGCATATCTACTTCCTTCAGTTCGCGTTTGACCTGGTCATATCCTTGACGGCAAAAGTTGGTAAAGAGTTCCCAGTTGGTATCAGACATAGCTTCTTCTCCTCTCTTTGAAGGGGTTATTCGTTTTCATCGTCGTGAGGCACGGTAGGCAGCCGCACCCACCCGTGTCGCAAGGCGTAAATGGCCGCTTGGGTGCGATCGGACAGGTTGAGCTTGGCCAGGATGGAGGTGACGTGGTTCTTGACCGTCTGTTGGCTGATGTCGAGCCGGTAGGCGATTTCTTTATTGCTCAACCCTTGGATAATTAATTCCAGGATTTCCATTTCCCGCGTGGTCAGCGGGGAGAAGGTGGTATCTTCCGGTTTGATGCCGTAGCGCCGATACAGTTCCAGCAGCCATAGTTCGGCCTGTTCGGGCGTCATGCGCTGGTTGGCGATCACGTAATAGCCCTGCGCCACCGTGCGCACTGTATCCAATAGCTGACTGGGCGCCACATCTTTGGCGAAATAGGCCGAGGCCCCAATCCGAATCGCGTGGTAAATTTGTTCCTCATCGTCGTAAGCGGTCAGGATGATGACATTAATTTCGGGCCGCCGGTTCTTGAGTTGGTGAGTCACTTGCAAGCCATTCAAGCCCGGCAAGTTAACATCCATCAGCACAACATTGGGCGTGATTTTGGTCAACAAGTCCAGCGCTTCTTGCCCATCGCCGCTTTCGGCAATGACGTCAATATCCGGTTCGCGCGTCAGCACGTCACACAACCCTTTCCGAAAAAAGGGATGGTCGTCTACTACCACGACGCGGATGGGGGGACTATCATTACTGGGTTGACCTGCCATAGTTTATATCCTTTGTTGACTCTGTGTATAGTATACGCTAACTTTTGCGGAAAGGGAACAACCGCGAAAAGTCTGTTCATGGTTTAACCTTTGTCTATTGAAGCAGAGATTCAAGAGAAACGCCGGATGGAAAGCCAGCCTGGATCCTGCTGATGGAGGATCAGCTCGACCAGCCGCTCGGCAGCGGCGAACGCCCAACTGGCTCCCCAGGGGCCTAGCCCGTTCAGCAGATAGATATTAGGTTGTTCCGGCAGAGCGCCGACGATCGGCAACCCGTCCTGACTCTGGGCGATCCACCCTGAGCGCCGGTGGCGCACGATGGCTTGCGGACAGAGGGGTTTTACTTGGTTAAGCAGTGAATTCAATGCGTCGGGTTGGGCCGACGGCGTCCATGTCACCAGCCGCCAGGAATTCTGCGCTGCTAACACGACAATTTGCCCCCCCGCCATAATAAGAGGCACCGGCCGCGGCGTATCTGTGACCAGTTCCATACTGTAGAAACGGGTTGGATGGAGCCAGGGGCGCAGGGCCGCGCTCAAGCGCACGGTGTGGGCGCCCGCTGTCAGCACTACCGCTCTGGCCCAGAGATAATGTTTGCGCGCCCAAATAGTCAGCAGTGGCTCAGCCGCCTCGCTGAGCTGGGGCTTGATGGCTTGAACTTCAACTGCATTTTCCACGGTGATGTTGGGGTGATCCAACAGGGCGGCAATCAGGGCTGCCGGATCATAGCCGATGTCATCCTGAGTGTGGAGCGCCGCCAGTTGGCCCTGCTTGGTGGGGTCTGCCAACGTGACGGAGTACCCCAGTGTGGGTAACAACGCGGCAGAGCGTTGGAAGTGCGTCGCCTCTTGCGCGTCATTTGTGAGACGTAGGCTGCCTGTGCGCTGAACGTCCAGCCCGGCAGTCTCCAACGCGTGGCTGAGAAGGGCCAGATTCTCGCGGGTTAACTCCCAGACCTGGCGGGCGCCATCGTTGCCCAGGCGCGTTTGGAGGGCGGTATAAGGTTCTGGCGTCCCCAGCAAGGCCAATCCGGCGCCGCGTGGCGCTGCTCCGCCAATCGCTTCTTGGGCTTCCAGCAGCACGACCTTTTGCGAAGCTGCGGCCAACCGGCAGGCGACAATCGCGCCAGCCAATCCTCCTCCGACAATAACAGTATCGTAAGCATCCAGGGTTGTGGGCATCCAACTCCTTTGCGCGTCAACGGGTTATTTTAAGATAATGACTGCTTTGTCAAAAAATGCGGCGTTGTTGATGTGTGGATAGGTTGGCTCCGCGTAGAAACAGACGGTGATGCGTCCCAGACTGGGCGGCGGCGCCTCAGTGGGAACAGGCGCTTCTTCGCCATGTTCCGGCGTAGGGGTGGGGGTGACGGTAGACTCTGCGATTGGCGGCACGACAATGGTCGGCGATTGCAAGGTCACAATGCCATCATCCTGGTTGATGCGTTTCTCCTCTCCCCACAACGCATCATAACAGTTGTCGGCGCCGGTGGGGTCAATCCCCGCTTTGACAATGATCCGATCTAAAGAGGAAAAAGCATTAGCCTTGATTTGGAAGTACAGCTTCGATCCGGCGGTGACGGTAATGGTTTGATGGATCCAGGCCCGGTATTTGAGCCAACGCATCGTCTCGATTTTCAGCGTCGAGCCGTCAATCTGTCGCAGCGGATCATCGGCGGCCGCGAAGAATGGCTCCGCGTAGGAATTCTCCGTATTGGCTTGCTGGCCGGGGCGGTAGTTGACATACGCATCCCATTTCCAGCCGGGGATGCGGTTGGTCATCAACATATCAAAGTTATCGTTGTTGAGGACAATCGGCGCGGGCGTAGGGGTTGGCGAAGGTGTGGGGGTGGGAGAAGGGGTCGCGGTAGGGAAGGGTGTGACCGTTGGCGTTCGCGTCCGCGTGGGCTGGGGGGGGATGGTAGGGACCGTCGTGGCTGTAGCTGTCGGGGTCCAGAGTGGCTTTTCCAAGCGCGTCGGGGCGACTGTTGGCGTGGGGACAGGGGGCGGCGCAATCGGCCGTGTCATAGTGGTGATGACAATGGCAGCCATTCCCCCAATGACAGCCATATCCAGGAAGGCAAGGATGGCCAGGATAATCTTTTGGTTGCGGGTTAGAGTTCCCATAAAAACTTTATCCACCTTAAGGCAATTTACCTCTTCAATAATACTCCAAGGTTATACGCCTGACAAGCGCCGAAAATTTGGCGGGGGCGTTTCACAAAATGGGCAAGTTGCCTCCCCTATCGGAAAACGGCTAAAGCCATCATTTGAGAGTGATTTTTCGTCGCCGCGTGCAACGCGGCGACGAAAAA
>DAOUGD010000207.1:0-24217 GCA_034429475.1 Anaerolineae bacterium | reverse complement strand
AGGGTATTTTTTCGTGAGCGGGCGTAGCCCGCCCACGAAAAAATACCTTCCTGAAAGCGGCTTTAGCCGCAAGACCCGGCGCAGCGGCACAACGCCGCTATAATTTTCGGATAGGTTCTTAGTGGTTTTTCAGTGGAGTCATAGGATGTATTCTATTCTTGGAGGAGCTATCAAATGAATAAACAAGACAACACTTATGCCGAGGAACGGGCCTTGATTGAGGATCTTCAGGCGCGCTATATGTTTGCGCTGGATTTTGGCGATATTGACCGATATGTCGCCACCTTTACGGAAGATGGCGTGCTCGATATTGGGGAAGGGGAATGGCGCGGGCGGGAGACGATACGCGAACGCCTCCTGGCGATTCCGCGGCGAGAAGACCCGCCCGCATCGCCGGACGCTCCGCCGTTGCGGCCGGCCAGCGGGCGGCACAACATCACGAACATCGTCTTGAAGATTGAGGGGAACCGGGCCTGGGGGAGGGCGTACTGGTTTCACGTGGGGAATCCGAACCCTGAACGCCGGTCGGCGCTCGATTCGTATGGGCATTACGAAGATGAGTTGGTCAAGGTAAATGGGGAGTGGTTATTCAGTAAGCGCCGGATCTACAATGAGCAGGAGGCGCGCTGGGCATACCAGGGTAGCAATCCGTGCTGGTAGCGTAGGGCGTATTCCGTAGTCCGTAGTCCGTAAACGAAATACACCCTACGGAATACGTTTTCATCTTCTTATTTCGCCTCTGGTCGCCACACCTTCAAAAAATCCACCCGCTCAAAGTGCGCGTCTGCCGTTGCACAATGGGTCACTCCATACTGTTGACACGTCGCCACATGCAGGGCGTCCGTCGGCAACAACCCATACCGGCTCCCTAACGCCAGACTGCTCTCCTGCTCCCGCGCTCCCACACTGACCAACCGCAGCCCCTCCGCCTGGAGCGCCAGCAGATACCCCCAAAACTCCTCGCATACCTGGTAACATGCCGCCGCCAAGCCGGCATCCTCAGTCAAACGCTTCTTGATCGTGGTGATTTTGGTCGTCGCCAGCAATTCCGACCCCTTGCCGACCAACAACGCATAAAATACTTCATTCAACACAAAATCCGACGTCACCGCGTGAATTTGCTTCCCCTCGACTCGCTGCAAAAACTCTGCACACGCATCCTGATACACCGGCGTCCCCAGCGCGAAATACGTAAAAATATTGGCATCCACAAAAATTTCAGCCTCGCCGGAGAAGTCTGCCAGATTCATAACCCCGTTCCCTCCAGCAGCGATTCCTCGTAATCCTCGTGCAGCGCCTCCACCGTCACCTGTGGCTGCACAAATCCCTTGAACCGCGCCGTCATATCTTTGGGCTTAATCAGCACATAATCCCGGTGCTGTACCACCTCCACCTCCCCCAAATTGCGGAAGAGTTGGCGGGGCACAAACACTCCCAGTTCCGTCACTTGTACCGTCGTTAATGTCGTCATATCTCACCCCTGTCACTGCTTTCTGAATCAACCCACACCTTCATTATACCCCACTATTGGCTCGCCCTTTCCAAATTCAGCGCCAGCAACCGTTCCAATATTGCATCGTCGCTCAGGTCGGGAGGCCAGCCGTAGGCGTCGAAGACGGCGTTGTCCAGCTTGGCGTGGGCCAGGGCTAACCAGGTGGGACGCTGGTTGTAGAGGGCGGTCAGGGTACGCTTCTTCAAATCTGCCGCCGGGAGGTCGCCCGGATTGAGCCAGCGGTCGCGCTTCTCGACCAGTTCGCGGGCGGCCTGGGCAATGGCGGCGACGCGGGGATCATCGGGCGGTTCTTGGCCGGGCGGCCAGGGGAAGGGGAAGGTCTCGAAGGTGGTGGTGGGGGTGTAACGCGGGCGGTCTTCCAGAGCCGTGCCTTGTCGTAATGCCCATAACTCATGCACTTTGGAATGGAGTACACCAAAGAAGTAGTCATCCTCACGCGCAACTACAATGAGTTGGTGATCTGGTACAGTAGGATGCTTTAGCCAAGTCCACAACCGATATTTTGAAACGTGCGGAGTCACAATGTATCTTCCCAATGATGAAATTGCGGCACGCATACCTGGTCTAACTCTGGTATGTATCCACCATTGTTTTTCATAAATACTTCTTCGACTGTTATTATGCTTTGGGTAAACTGTAGCTTTAATATACTCAAAAGGCATTTCGTATAATGCAGCTTCTTCCATAGGCATATCCATGCCGAAATCAATAATCCAAGCATCTCTTGAGCGATGGGTAATGTCTAGCCCATTAGCCCAGGGCTTAACAACATCTGCATTGGATTTGCCATGAGGGTTTGGAGCACTTAACATCCTTTGTGCTAATTCGTTGGATATATCAAATGGGCCCCCTTTTTGATTGCCGCGAAACCCTAACCCTTTATTTTCCTCCAAGATTTGCGCTGTGGTTAAATCAATGTGCGCCGTCAAATCTGGATTGATGATTTTTACCGACTTGCCATCTATGTCCCGCGTCGTCTCTTCTCCTTTGTCAAATCCTACCATCGCAATCCGCACCGCTGCCCCATCCAGTATCCACTCCCGGTCGGACTGCGCCCAAAAGATGTCGCCGGTCTCTTTGATGCGTTCCAAGACTTTGCGGTTCGCCCCGCCGCGAATCGCCTGCGTCGCCAGTAACCCCGCTCGTTTGACCTTTCCGCTTTCCAACAAGGCCCGCGCTTTCTCAAACCAATAGCACACCAGATCGGCAAAGGCCGGCACGCGCCCGGCGTAGAGCGCAAACAACGCCTCTACATAAGCGTCGCCCAATTCCTTGCGTATCTTGTTCCCACCCAAAAACGGCGGATTGCCCACAATCACATCCGCTTCCGGCCATTCCGGTTCGATGGGCTTGTCGTCCGCGTCGTAGGCCAGAATCGCGTCCATCCGCCGGATGTTGTCCAGGGGCTTCAAAATCGGCTCGGCGGGGAAGCCGAAGCCGTTTTCGCGCAGCCATTGGATGTACCCGATCCAGATCGTCACCTGCGCCAGTTCGTGAGCGTAGGGGTTGATTTCGATGCCGTGCAGTTGCTCCGGCGTCACGCTAGGGAAGAATTGCCCCACACCCAGCCGCCCGGCCAGGGTGATGACTTCTTTTTCCAGGTCGAGCAGCAGATGCAAGGCCACGTAGAGGAAGTTGCCGCTGCCGCAGGCCGGGTCCAACACCTGGAGGGCGGCAATCTCGCGGGCAAAGCCGGTCAACAAGTCGGCCAGCTCTCGCTGCCGGGCGTTGCGGGTGCGCGGGGCTTCGGCGGCGTCCCGTTGGTGCGCCAAACTCACTGCCTGCGCCTGCACCTCCGTCCAGCGCCGCCGCAGGGGGGCCATCAAGACCGGCTCCACCAGCAGCAGGATGTCCTCTTTGCTGGTGTAGTGCGCGCCCAACTGGGAACGTTTGCCGGGATCGAGGCTGCGCTCAAACAGCGTGCCGAAAATGGACGGTTCGACGCTGGACCAATCCAGGCGGCTCACCTGGGCCAGCGTGCGCATCCCGGCGCTGTCCAGTTCCAGGGCGTGGACGTCATCGAACAGCCGCCCATTGAAGTGCTTGATTTCCACCGTGCCAAACCAGCCGCCGGTGCGCATCGCATCGAACAACTGTTGGAGCTGCTGCTTGAAAGCCGCCGACTTCCCCTGGGTGTGCGCGACCAGGTCGGAGAACAGGGCCTTGGGCAAGAGGCCGCTATCCTCGGCGAACAGGCAAAACAGCAGGCGGATCAAGAAGTGGGCAATGGCCTGGGGTGCTTCGCCGTACTTGCGCAGTTGATCGGCCAGCCGGGCGAATTCCGCCGCCGCGTCGCGCGTGACTTGTTCCGGCGTCTGGGGTGCTTTTAAGGCGTCAGGATTGAAAAAGGCGTGGCGGAGAAGCGCCAGTTTTGCCGGGTCAAGCAAATCGTGCAGCGTGAGGGGGATGACCTGTTTGACCGTGTTGGTGAAGTTGGTGTGGATGACGATGCTTTGCAGGTCGGAGACGATCAACAGGGGCGGGTTTTGCAGGGCTTCCCGGTATTGCAGCAATTGGTCGTAGGCTTTGTCCAGGTCGGCGTGTTTGCCCTTGTATTCCCAGGCGAAATAGCCTTTCTTCCACACGTCGGCCCAGCCTTGCCCGCCGCTGTGCTTCGCGGCGCCGGCTTCAAAGGTGAAGCGCGCGCCGGTCGGATCCGCTTCCGCCGGGGTGGGGTGCCCCAGCAGCGCGCACAGATCAATGAAGTGTTCCTGCGCGGCCGAACGCTCTTTCAGGTCAATGGCCTGCCATTTGTTGACGAAGGCTTGGGGGGTGAGGGTCAATGCTGTTCCTCCGGGAAGTGCGAATTGCGAATTACGAATTACGAATTGCGAATTACGAATTGCGTTCTCCTGAGGTGAACCATTTGCCAGGCGCAGCGACGGGAACGTAAGCATCCAGGTAGGCAAATACGCCTGCCACGTCCGGCGCGAGGTGGTAGAGGTCGCGGACGGGTTTGGCAAAACGCGCGCGGTAGAAGTGCTCAAACACGGCCATCAGGGGATCGTAGAAGCCCTGAACGTTGAGCAGCACGATGGGCTTGGTGTGCGTTTGGAGTTGCCGCAGCGTGAGAACTTCCAGCAACTCTTCGAGCGTGCCAAAGCCGCCGGGCAGCGCGATAAAAGCATCCGCACGCGCTTCCATGATGGCCTTTCGCTCCCGCAAATCGCTGGTGACGATAAGTTCGTCCGCCGCGTCATACGCAATGCCGCAATCGCGCAACGCTGCCGGGATGACGCCGACGACCCGCCCGCCCCCACCCTGAACCGCCCGCGCAAGCGTCCCCATCAACCCCCGGCGCGCGCCCCCATACACCAATGCGCAGCCGCAAGCCGCGATAAATGCGCCCAGCTCACGGGCAACCTCGAAGTAGGCCGTGTCCACCGCATCGCTGGATGAACAGTACACGCAGATTGACTTCATTGGCATCCCCTACAGACTCAAGCTGGCTTCCGCCGCCAGCCAGAACAGCTTCTCGCGCACAGACGCGCGTTTCTCCCAATCGCGCCCATCCCACTCGGCGCCGCTGAGGTCGTCGCCGCCGTAGAGAAGCTGGCCGAACACCGCGCCCCGGAAACGCGCGACGGCAAAGAAGGCCGCCGCTTCCATTTCCACCGTCAGGCAGCCCTCGTCGCGGCGCAACTGCACCTTGTCTGGCGTCTCACGGTAAAAGGCGTCCGTCGTCCACGTTTTGCCGATCACGTAAGGAATCTGATGGCGTTCCAACGTCCGCTCGATGGCGGCGACGGCCTCCGGCAGGGCGTGGACTTCGCGGGCGGGCGGCAGGTAGTGGTAGGACACGCCCTCGTCGCGCACGGCGGAAATGGGAACAACGACGTGGCCCACGGCGATGTCCTTGTTCAACACTCCCGCGCCGCCGCAGGCGATGAATTTGCGGCACCCGCGCGCGAAGTGTTCCTCCAACAGCGCCGCCGCCAAGGGCGCGCCGACGCCAGGATGGAACAACGCCAGCCGGCGACCGTCCACATCCAGTTCATATAAGAGATGTACACCCATCTCAGACGTGGAGCGGGCGATCTCTTTCGCGCGGCCGGCCTCCACCAGGCCAGCGATTACGTCCTGGAAAAAGCAGATGACGCAGGCTTCCGGGACATCCGCCGGGGGGATGAGCCTACTCGGCTCAATGAGCGCTTCAACCGTAGCATCGTATTCCAAAATAGGGAAATCTTTAGGTTCCATCGTCTCTCCAAGGATAAGTTTTTAGGGTGTCAGTCAAAATCCCGCAAAGTCAAAGGCATATAGAGACTGTAAGGGAGCCATTTGTAAAGCGGCCCACTGTCAACGGACACGTAGCCAAAATAGACGGTATCCAGCAAGCGGTTTTCCACCGCCAGATACAGCGTTCCTCCCGTGTTACCGACGGTACGCAGCAGATCAGCTTCGGGTATGGCGAAGACCAGATACATCCCCTCGCCCAGCGCGTCCAGGTTGGCATCGCCGTTCAAGTCCACAGGGTAGGCGACAAAATTGGTGTACACGGTCGTCACATCCGGCAGGTACAGGGCCACTTCACCGGACGCAGGGATGGTAGCGCCGGGGCTGTACAGGGTGACGCCGGTTCCCGGTTCATTGTGCGCCGCCTGGCGCATCGGCACCACCAGCGCCGCCGGCAACGGTACGGCAAGCATGGCGGTGGCTTTAGCCGGAATTTCCACATCGCGCGCAAGCGCGTGCTGATCCCCCGGCCCGGTGACGAACAAGACGAGCTGCACGTTGGCGTTGAACTGACCAGCCTCCAGAGCCGTCCACAGCCCCGCCAACGTCCCCGGACGATCCCAGCCGCCAACACCGTCGCCACCCATCGCCGTAACCGTCGTGTTCAACGCGCCGTTGAAGTTGGTACGAATCGCATCGCGGATCGCGCTCTCCCACGCGCCCTCTGCATCTGGGATGCCGGCATAGAGCAGCACCTGCCGCTGTTGGATGGGGCCAGCGGCCTCAACCGGCCCCAGGGAGACCGGCACGCCCCCCTGACGCGGCGTCTCGCGGATATTCTGACCGGCGACTCCAGCCTGATGGACGGCGTCGCTGGTGCGATCAGCCGCCGCGAAGAGGGCGTCCGCCGCATCCTGATCGTAGCCAGCGTAATAGGGCCGCAAGTTCGGCGCAGTCGCCGCCAGAACTGCGGTCTGGGGACGGCCGACCAGAGCATCCCACAAATCGCTGCCATAGAATTGCGTCAGGATGAAGAGACGGCTGTGAGCATTGGCAGTGTGCCGAGACAACAGGGCTTGCAGCATAAAGTTGGTGATGGAAGGGCCACCGGCGGTTGGCAGGCCGGTATATGGCCCGGCGGGCATCTTGACGCGCGGCGCGCGGAGCAGTACGGTGGCCGTTGCCGGAAGGCTGTGATAGGGTGCCCAGCCGGTTTCGGAGCTGATGAAGTCACCGAACACCGTGCAGGTGTTGGTCAGCGTCGTTTCAGGGACGACGGCAGCCGCCACGTCCATCTCCAGGTTGACGATGACCGCCTGAGCGGGCCATAGGGTGCCGAGAGAATGGCTGATCACCGCTTGGGGCAGCAATCCCGTGGGGGTGGGGTCTTGAAGCCAGGCGTGATGGAGCGGCGTCATGCCGGGGTTCGCCACACCGATGCGCCAGACTACATTTTTGTCGGCGTAGACGGCGGCGGGCGTAGCGGCTTTGGCGAGGGTCAGAGATGGCGCGCGCACCAACGGCGTGCGCGCCGTGCGATCCGTCAGCGGGGTAGGAAGCGCCGTCGGCGACGTGGCGGGGTCGGCGTCGGCGTCCACCACGCCATCTACCCAGGTGACGATCTCAACATCCGCCGGATCAACCGGGCCAGTGGCGCAAACCGTCGCCTTGACCCAACTTTCCGCCGGCAAGCCGGCGGGCATGGAGATGACCGGGAAGCTGGCGCTGTCCACGCTCAGGGTGAGCGGCTCGGACGTCACCGCCGCCACGCTGCCCACCCAGTTCACCGGCAACGTCTCGGTCAGCAGCAGCGCGCCCAATGGCCGCGTGAGGGGATTGGCCGCGAAGAGGTTCCAACAGTAGGGTGTGTCCACCGCGAGCGCGTCCGGCGCGAGCGTCAGTGGCCCCATGAGGGGTTCCTGAAACACGATGGGCGCTGTCGTTGAAACCGGTAGACGCACTTCCTGGCGGCCGCCCCACACCGTTGCGGGGACCTGCACCAACGGGCCGGCAAAGCTCTCAACGACACCGCTTTCCTGTTGCCGCAACGCCTGCCACTGCGACAGCCACGTGAGGTTCTCTGCCGTCTCAAAGCCACCCGGCGCCCCCAGCGCCCCAAGTGTCAATTGGTATTCGTAGTGCCGGTTGTAGCCGCCGGCCGAGACGCCAGCGCCGGCCGCGCCACACGACGGTCCCCAGCCGGCCGCCGCCTGGAAACCATAGGGGGCGTCGTAGTCGTTGGCGGTGCTGTCCACCCGGACGCCGTTGATGTGAACGCGGAATCCCTCATCGTATGATTCCGGCTCGAAGGAGGGGTTGGGCATCCCGGCAGGCATTGTCGCGCTGTTACCCTCAGCGTAAACCCACAGTTCAACGTAGACGCGGTTGTGAATGTCTTCGCCGGGATCGTATTGTCCGTTAAAAGCAATTTCAAAGTCATCATAGGCCAGGAAAGTATTCGCGGCGTAGATGTCCTCGCCAGGGTCGTAACGGCCGTTAAGGGCGATTTCGCCATCGTCGTAGCCGAAGTGCAGGACACCGGGGGAGAGGCGCACGCCCCGCGCACCGTTGGGCATAGCGCCGCGCACTAGCGCCCAATCCTCCAACGGATCAAAGGTATCGTCATAATCTAAGTCCAGCCACAGACCGTCTCCTTCACTCCAAAAGCGGCGACCCGCGCCAGATGCGTCGTACCACAGGACATTGTCTTCAAGGTTAAAGGGCATCTGCCCCCGGCGAGGCAGGTACTCGCCGCCGGCGACGTCGGTAGTGAAGCCATCACCATCCACAAATTGCACCCACAACAGTCGGCCGGCCAGGCCATCAGCGACCGTGCCGCTCATCACCAGCATCCGGTCGAGGGCGGCGTGGTAGACGCCATCGCCATCAACGTCAAACCAGAGGGCGTCGCCGGTATCCCATTCGGCGTCGCCATCGGCGTCGTAATGGAAGAGGCGATCGCTGGCCTGGAACCAGGTATTAGCCATCACTCCGTCTGCGTCTTCAGCGCCGGCGGCTGACGTCAAGTCGCCGTCGCCGTCCACTAACCAGGCCCACCGATCCCCAAAGTAAGCCCAGTCATAAAGCGTGTCGCCATCAAACGTGCTGATGTCCTCGCCATCATCCCAAAAGCCATTGCGGTTGGCATCGTTATAGACGAGGTTGTAGAGGGGGTTGGGGCCATCGCTGCTCACCAGGCGACTGCTATCTTCAGAGGAAAATTCAGCGCCATCGTAGATCAAACTGTCTACGGTGTAGCTATAGACGCCATCGCCGTCGTTGTCATGCCATAGGGCATCGGCATAGGGATTCCACGTCTCCCACCGCTGGTCGGTCGCATGCCAATAGAGGCGATCCTGCATCTTAAACCAGCGGCCAAAGGTGTTCAGCGATAATGTGGCGCTGACTGTGTTCGTAATCACCGGGAAGCCGACCTCCGTGCGCGGGCCGCCGCCGAGACTGGTCGCGCCGTCGCCGTCAATCCACACCGGGCCGGCATCCACCAGAAAATCATTGTGGACGAAAACGGTGTCGGCGTCGCGCGTCACGTACAGGTGCGCCAACGGCCGTCCCTCGCCGGGGAAGTGAGGATCGTACACGATGCGCTCCGTGGCCCCCTGGAATTCGCTGCTCGCCACGAGATAAATGTCTTCCCCGTCATTGTAGGCGTTGTTGTCGTTGATTTCCGCGTCGTTGTAGGCGATGGCGGTTTCACCCTTCAAGGCCGAAACGAGTATTCCTGAAGCCGTCGCGGGGTCCCCCAACACCACCTTGTCCGTGCTGTCAAAACGCGCATTGTTGGCAGTGTCAATCCACAACGCGTCGCCGGCGTCCAAATGCCCAGTTCCGTTACTATCCTGGTAATAAATGCGGTCAACATCGTCAAAGGGCTTCAATTCGACAAAGCCCGGCGCGATGGTCATGGCGTCCCCCACCCCGTTGGACAGTGAGCCGTCGCTGTCCAGCAAGACGCCGGTAAAGACGCCGTCAATGACGATGGCGTCGGTCGGGGGGAGAGGCGCCGCCGCCGCTACCCCTGCCGCCAGCCCCAACATAGACACGCCAACCAGCAAGCCCCCCCACAGTCTCCCCGCCCAACCCCCGAAAACCTGATCCATCCCCATCATACGCTCCTTTCTGCACGTGCATCTTATCCGGTGTGATCCGGCGAAACGCTTTGTTGGTCTGCCATAAGTATAAAGGAAAGGGGACAATAGAACAAGCCCGCGGTTGACACGCTCACGCGCATAGGTAAAATCCACTTGTCGGTCCCCAACAAAATTTTGCAAACAAGGAGATCAAAGATGGCTCTGAAATTCCCTTCGGACGAATGGATCAAAGAACTATGTAGCCAACTCAACACTAGCTCCTCTTACGAAAAATCTGCCAAAGACTGGGAAGGCGATTTCGTTTTTGTCATCGAGAGTGATGACGTCTACCCCAATGAGGCCTACCTGTTCCTGGGATTATCGCACGGCAAAAGCACCGGCGGGCAAGCGTTGTCCACGCTGGACGAAAAACCAGCAGAGTACCTCATCCGCGCCCCCTTCAACATATGGCGCAAAGTCATCGAAGGTCGCCTCGATCCCATTCAGGGTATGATGACAAGAAAACTGAAACTTCAGGGGAACATGATGAAGATTATGCGGTACCCACGGGCAGCACAAGAGATCATTGGCTGCACTGCCCGCATTCCAACCGATTTTGACAACTGAGTGATGGGGTACAACCTATCCCCTCCAAAGGATGCAGCCAAAGCCATCGAGATTCTGTCAAGCGGTTCTTTGTCGCCGGGAATCCGGCGACAAAAAAACCGACCGGTGCAATAGCATTACTGAATAGTCTATTTTCTGTCAGCAGATTGAGCAGATTTAGCGGATTAAGAGAAAAAATCTGCTCAATCTGCTTAATCTGCTGATAAATTTCTCCCTATGGCACAGGTTAAAAAAACGCTAAAAATGCGAGGTAAGCATGAACGGTTATATGGGTAAACTGCTGCGGGTGGATTTGACGGCAGGGAAATTATGGGACGAGCCGCTCAATGAAGCCTATGCGCACGCTTTTGTCGGCGGCAGCGGACTGGCGGCGCGCTATGCCTACGATATGATCACGGCGGATACCGATCCCCTAGGGCCAGACAATCCCCTGATATTTATGACCGGACCGGTCGTGGGAACCGCGATGCCCTCCGCCGGCCGCTACAGCGTGTGCGCACTCTCGCCGCAGACCCGGCTCTGGGGCGAAGCGAATTCCGGCGGTTTCTTTGGCCCGGAACTACGCTTTGCCGGCTACGACGGGATCATCATCACTGGGCAGGCCGCGCAGCCGGTATGGCTCAGCATCGTCGCGGGCATCGCGGCCCTGCACCCCGCAAACGATCTGTGGGGATTGGACACCTACGACACCCAGGCGCAGGTCCGCGCGGCGTTGGGCGAAAATAAAGCGCGCGTAGCCTGCATTGGGCCGGCGGGGGAGCACCTGGCGGTAATGGCGGCAGTGATGAACGATCACGGGCGCGCCGCCGGGCGCACGGGGATGGGCGCGGTGATGGGGTCGAAACGCCTCAAGGCCATCGCCGTGCGCGGGACAGCCAAAGTCCCGCTAGCCGACGAGGCCGCGCTCAAGGCAGTGGTCAAGGCCATCCTCGCCGATCTGGACGAAGATATGGCGGCGATGTCGCTGCGACTGGCAGGAACGGCGGGATATGTGGATATGGGCCTGATGTACGGAGACACGCCCATCCGCTATTATCAGCAAAGCGAATGGGAGCCGGCCGCCAATCTTTCCGGCGTGTTGATGGTCGAGAAATACCAGAAGCGCGCCGTAGCCTGCTACCGTTGCCCCATCGCTTGCGGGCGCGAGACCTGCGCACCGCGTTACGGCGCGGACAAAGTGGACGGACCGGAGTACGAGACGTTGATCGCCCTCGGTTCCCTGCTGCTGGTGGACGACCAGGAGGCCGTCATCTACGCCGGCGACCTCTGCAACCGGTACGGTCTCGACACCATCAGCACAGGGGCAACGCTGGCGCTGGCTTGCGAGCTGACCGCGCGGGGGTTTCTAACATCGGAGGATACCGGCGGTCTGGAGCTTCGCTACGGCGACGCAGAACTGGCGCACACCCTCATCCCACGGCTCGCCCGCCGAGAGGGGTTTGGCGCGCTGCTGGCCGATGGCAGCGACGCGCTGGCAGAACGCTACGGGGCGCCAGAGCTGGCCGTGACCGTGAACCGACTGGAGGTGCCCATGCACGACCCACGCGCGTTCAGCGCTATGGCCGTGACTTACGCCCTTTCGCCGCGCGGCGCGTGCCACATGCAGGGCGATATGTACGGCGTGGACACCGGCCAGGGGGCGCCGGTGGAATTGGGGGTGTTGCCGGGGGAACGATTCGACAGTTCAAAGGAAAGAGGGGGCGTTGCTGCCCGTCAGCAGGCCTGGCGCGCGCTGTACAACGCCTTGACCCTGTGTCAGTTTCAGAATCCGGGTGTAGAAAGGATACTGACCGCCCTCAAGGCTATCATAGGCCAGGAATTGACGCCGGACGAACTGATGACGTTGGGAATGCGCATCAACACGTTGAAACGGCTGTTAAATCTCCGCCGGGGACTGACGCCGGCCGACGAACGTCTGCCGGTGTTGCTCACCCAACCGCTGGAGGGCGGAACGGGGGGCAACATCCCCGACCTGGCGCGCCTGCGGGCCGGCGCGTATGCCACGTATGGTTGGGATCCCACGTCAGGGGCGCCGACGCCGGAAACCCTCACCCGGTTAGGATTGCCCTAAACACACCGCCACCTTCGTTTTTGCCGGAGCAGACTACAGAAATCGGATAGTTCTAAGTACAAACATCCGGGAGATTCCTCCCGGATGTTTTTTATCAACAGGCGTTTTGGGTAGCGCCGCGCATTACTGGGCCGGTTCAGTAGCGATCGGCAATTCAATGGTGAAGGTGCTGCCTTGATCCTCCACGCTAGCCGCGGTGATGTCCCCATCCATACTGCTGATCAACGAACGGGCAATGACCAACCCCAGTCCGGTCCCCTGCTGCTCCATTTTCGCCCGGTTGATCTGGCGGAAGCGCTCAAACAACTTCGGCAGTTCGGCGGCGGGAATACCCACCCCCTCGTCAGTAACCGCAATCTGCACCTTGTTGTCCCGCGCGCCCACCTGTACCTTGATGCGCTTTCCCTTCTTGCGCGAAAATTTAATGGCATTATCTAACAACCGGTTAAATGCATCCACCAGGAAATGCTCGTAAATTCTGACCGGCGGCAGATTGGGCCGGATGTCCAGGATCAGCTCGATCCCACGCGCATCCAACGCCGCCCGATGCAAGCGGGCGTTCTGTTCCACCACCTCGCCCACATTAGGATGAATTGTCCCCAACAACCGGAACTCCCGCTCCAACTGCCCGGTATCCATGCGCACCACCATCAAGAGGTCTTCAACCAGATTGGTCAGACGGTCGGCGCCCTTTTTGATGCCGACCAGGAACTGCTGGAAATCACCTGGCGGCAGAGAGGAAGCCTCCTCCAATGCCAGCTCAGTATAGCCATACACGCTGGTCAAGGGGGTGCGCAATTCGTGGCTCAACAGGGTGATAATCTGCTGTTTTAGCTCTTCAAACTCGGTTTCGGTAGCCTGACGGATCTCTTTTGCCCGCCCAATCCGGGAGCTAACGACAACCACCAATTCCTGGGGGTCAAACGGCTTGGTGATGTAATCTTCCGCCCCCAAGGCTTTGCCCTTCAAGCGATCTTCCCGCTCCGCCCGCGCCGTCAAGAAAATAAACGGGATCGGCACCCACTCTGGGTTCAGACGCACGTGTTCAAAGAACTGGTAGCCGTCCATGCGCGGCATCGAGATATCGGCGACGATCAGGTCGGGCGTGAAGTTCTCCATCACCTCCAGCGCTGCCACCCCATCCGTGGCCGTAACCACTTCGTAGCCCTCCACTTCGAGAATGTCCCGAATGGCCAGCAGCAACAAATCATGATCCTCAACAACGAGAATGCGTTTCTTCTCCATATTCGCCCCTTTCTATAATCAAAGACTCATCAGCGGAAAATAACTATTCGTTCTACTTAAATGCCGCATAGGTACGGCTCATAGCTGTTTAGCCGGAATCTGGTAGGGGCAACCACACCGTGAAGGTTGTGCCAACCCCAACTTGACTTTCAACGGTTGCAGTTCCCCCATGAAGATCCAGAATTTCCTTCACAATGGACAGCCCCAGGCCGGTGCCTTGAATTTGCAGGTTACGCGGCCCTTCCCCCCGGAAGAATCGGTCAAATACATATTGTACTTCATCTTCAGGAATACCCATACCGGTATCCGCCACCAGCACCGTCGCCCACTCTTGCCCCGCGCGCATTTGCCGCTTGGTACACACCTGGATGTGGCCGCCTGGAGGCGTATAATTGATGGCATTTTCAATCAAATTGTTAAGCACCTGGTTGAATTTGTCCAGATCCACCCGCACTTCGGTAGGATAAGCATTGGCATGATAGGCCAGGTTAAGCCCTCTGGACTCGGCCAGCACCATGTGCGAGGCAACCGTTGTCTCGGCCAGCAGGTTAATATCGGCGGGCTGCAAATTGATGTCTATCCGCCCTGATTCGATCCGCGAGAGCTGGAGGATGTCGGCCACGAGGCGCGCCAGCCGGTCCGCCTCTTGATCCAGCGCCAGCAGGTATTGCTCCAACTTTTCCCCGGAACTGGTCCGCACCAAGGAAGTATACAGCCGGATAGAGGTGAGGGGAGTGCGCAATTCGTGGGAAACGTCCGAAACAAACCGCGATTTCATGCGATCCAGGGCCTTCAAATAGCTGACGTCGTGCACGGCCACAACCACAGCCGGGCCGCCGGGGCCCGATTCGGAAATGGGCGCGGCATTGAGCTGTAAATCCAGGCCGGGCAGCTCCAGGAGTTGTTCCGCGCGCTCGCCGGCGCGCCGCGCGACCCCGGCCACCACTTCGCACAAGCGTTTCGCGTTTTCGGACGACAGGGTTTGCTTCAACCATGTCTCCGCCACTGTGTTGTGCTGCACAATGTCGCCGGCGCCGTCGGTAACAATAATGCCGTCGGTGGTGCTGCGGAGAATCGCCTCCAACCAGGCATTTTTGGCTTCCAATTCGGCGGTGCGTTTGTAAACTTCCTGTTCAAGCTGATCCGCGTAATGCAGTTGCTGCTGGTACAAATGGGCGTTCTGGATGGCGACGGCGGCATGATCGGCAAAGGCCTTCAGGCGCAAGGCGTCCTGGTGCGTGAATTGGTCCGGGCGCGTTCCATTGACGTTCAAAAAACCCGCCGTCCTATCGGCAATCCGAATCGGCGCCGCCACATAAGAACGCAGATACCGCCGGTACGGATTCGTCGCCACCCAATCCGACGCCTGTAGGATGTCGTTCACCAACACCGGCTGTCCTGTTTCGATCATTTCCACGAGTTTGGGGTACTCGAACACCGGCACATCAAACGCGGCGATTTCATTGCCAGGAATGGCGTAGTTCTCATAGCCTCGCCAGCGCACCATGCGACCTTTATCGCCTTCGATCAACATAACATTGAAGATGTCGCCGTTGACCACGCGCGCGGTCTGTTCCAGAATCCGATCCAGCACTTGTTCCAGATCAAGCGTGCTCCCCACCACCGCGGCGGCGGCGGCCAAAGCCTCGGCCAACTCCCGTTCGGCGCGCTGCTCGGCAAACAGGCGCGCGTTTTGAATGGCGATGGCGGCCTGCTGCGCAAAGGCCTGGATTACCCGGATGTCTTCCGGCGCGTGGGGCTTGAGGGCGCTGCTATCAATGATCAAAGCCCCGATCACCCGCTCCCGCACCCATAACGGCACGCCAATATTGGCGCGGGCCCCCATGACCTCATCATAAGCCGCCGCTCCCGCTTCCTTGTCGTGGATGTCGGCGAACACGACGGATTCGCCGGCCGCCAGTCGCCGGTGATAGGGATACTCGTCCAGGGGATAACGCCGTCCGATCACGTTGCGCGCCAGATTGCGCACCGCCATCACGCGCATCGCGCGCTCTTCGAGGATTTGAATGCTGCCGCTTTCATAGGGGAAAACGTGACCCAACTGATCGAGGATCAGGGCCAACACCTCTTTCAGCTCCAGGCTACTGTTCACCAAAAGCGCCGTTTCCTGGAGTCGCTCGGCAATTTCCCGCTGCCGGTGTTCGGCCTGAAACAAGCGGGCGCTTTCGACAGCGTTGACCGACTGCTGCCCTAACGCCTGAATCAAAGCCGTTTCCTCGGTGGTAAAGTAACGCGGGCGGCGCTGCGCTAACACGATCCCGCCTACCACCTCCTCCCCGCTGTACATAGGCGTCACCAACACGGTCTGGATATTCTCCTCCGTGGACAGTTGGCGGGACAATTTATCGGTATAGATCGCAAGATCCGCTACCTGCCGCGGGCGACGGGCGCGCATGGCCTCAGCCACTATGCTTTTCCGCAACAACGCCCGTCCGCGCGCCTGGAAGATGGTCACCCACTTTGCCGACAAACCATGAGCGGCGATCACCAGGCTGCCGGCGGGGGTGAGTGCGAAGACGCCGCCGAGGTCGGCATGGGAGATTTCTGCCGCGTAACGCGCGATAGCGGTCAGCACTTCGTGTAAATCATGGAGGGCGGCCACGTGCCGACTGATACGGGTCAACAGTGCCAATTCTTCGGCCCGCTGCCGCAGGTCCGCATTGAGAAATACTTGCGCCACCAACGCCGCAATCTGGCTGGCAAAAGTCACTTCGTCCGGCTGCCAGGCGCGCGGCGCGCCGGTGTGCTCAAAACTCACGGCCCCCACCACCTGTCCGTGCAGGCGGATGGGTGCGATCAAAACGGAGACAATGCCGAGATTTTCCCAATACAACGCCGTCAAGGATTGGGTGCGGGGGTCTAGGCTCACGTTGGCGACATCCAGTACCAACCCCCCGCGCATGGCGGTGAAGTATTCTGGATACCGCAAAACTTCGATGACCAATTCTCCGCTGTGTGACCCCATATCCGGCGCAAATGTAGCCACACAACTACAGGTCTCGCCATCGGGGCTTAACCGCCAGACGTTTACCCAGGATACCTGAATGGAGGCGGCCGCCGCCTCCACAATGACCCCCAAGGCCCGGTGCAGGTCACCTTCGGCCACTGCCGGATGGGTAGTCAGGTGAATCATCGTGCGCCGCTGTCGTTGCAGGCGCTTCTGTTGCTCGCGCTCCGCACCTTTGGCCGGCTCAGCGCCTTCAGGAATCACAGGCACAGAAGCAGACAGGATCGGCTCACTGGTGGCGATCCTATCTTCGTCTTGAGCTTTCTGATAGACTGGTGCGTCAGGGAAATCTCTCATGACATCCTACAATGCTTCCTGAGCAATTAACCCACAGCTTATGACAAAGAGATGCAACGGAATTTTTAAGGTTAGTGTAACACAGCCTGTATGAAAATCAACACAATCCACGTTAAAAGATGATAACAGTTTTGCGTCCTTAACCACTCCTCTGCTACCCATGACGCATTTCCAACTCTTCCGTTTACCCCACCGCTGACTGCGCCTCGGCCTCGCTCAACGGGGCGCGGGCGGCAATCTTCTTTTCCAGTTCCTTCGCCAGCGCCCTATCGTTGATGACGATGCAGCCCACGATGATGTCGTCGCGCAGCACGATCTTCTTGTATGTCCCGGCTTCCTTGTCCAACTTGTGGAACTCACGATAACCCCCTTCTTCAGGGTTGACGATCCCCACCGAACTGACGTCAATCCCCACCACCTTGAGCGTGGTCGAAGGCACGACGACATCGTAGGCCACAGCATCCCCCGCCATATTGGCGGCAGCGACGCGCGCCTGAGCCTGCGCAATGGGCGCGATAGCCCACGAGTAGCCTTTGTAGACGGCCACATCGCCGGCGGCATACACGTCGGGCGCGCTCGTTGCCATGTGATCGTCCACAACGATGCCCCGCTCGACCTGAATGCCCGCCTGTTGCGCCAGCGTCGCCTCCGGGCGCACGCCCGCCGCAATGAGCACCGTCCACGCCGGGAGTTCACGCCCATCCTTGAGCCGCACCCCGCTGACATGGTCATCACCCAAGATGGCCTCGGTTTTCGCGTCCACGATGACGCGGATGCCCAACGACTCCACGAAACTCTGCAACAGCGCCGCGCCCTCCACATCCAACTGACGTGGGAGCAGGCGCGGGAAGAATTCCAGCACGGTGACGTGGGGGCAGAAGCCCAGCAAGCCACGCGCCGCCTCCAGGCCCAGCAGGCCGCCGCCGATTACGATGGTCTGGCTGCACGCCACGGCAGACTTAGTGATTTCAAGCGAGTCGGACAGAGTGCGCCAGGTAAAGACGCCGGCCTTGTCATTGCCAGGGATTGGCGGCAGGGAAGGCCGGCTGCCCATCGCCAGCAGGAGTTTGTCGTAGGAAGCCACATCCACGCCATTGATGGTCACGGTCTTGGCCACCGTGTCAATCTGCGTCGCCAGGCTATTGAGATGGATGTGGATGCCACGTTCTTCGTACCAATCTAATTTACGGCGGAAAAGCTTATCCAGCGTCAGCTCTCCGGCCAGAAATTCCGTCAATTGCGGGCGGTAATAATAGGGGTACTCTTCGTCGGAGTACACGTCAATGTCGCCAAAATTGCGTCGGGAAAGTTCCAGAGCGGCGGTGATGCCGGCTACGCCGCCGCCGATGATGATTGCGTGCATGGGGGGACTCCTTTACTAAGCAGAATTTGAATGGACTGCAAGTTTTATACCATCACTCATACATTGTACGTCAACCCAGGGATATGACAAAAAAGAAACGGCGATGTATTTGACACCCCGCTACAAGCAGCGAAAATATCCCCTTGAGGTGACTATGATGAGAATTGATTTGCATGTCCACACCATCGAACGTTCGCCGTGCGGCGTCTCCAGTGAAGACGAACAAATCCTGACCGCCATGGATCGCGGCCTGGACGCGCTGGCCTTCACCGATCACGAGACGCTCGTACCCTTGGAGCATTTGGAAGCCTTGAATCGGGACTTCGCGCCGTTCCGCATCTTTGGGGGCATCGAAATCACGGTGAAAGAAAAAGAGGACGTGCTGGTGTTGGGCGTCCACGATCCCGTGTTGGAATGTCGCAACTGGGCTTATCCAGACTTGCACGCTTTCGTGCGCGCGCAGGGCGGCTGGCTCGCCGTCGCCCACCCCTACCGTTATCGCCCCACCATCAACCTTGACCTAGAGCGCTATCCGCCGGACGCGCTGGAAAGCTGTTCGACCAACATCGCGCTGCTCAACCAGCCGCGCATCCGCGAGGTGGCGAAGCAGCTTGGCATTCATGTCGTGTGCAACTCCGATGCACACAGAACGCAATCGCTCGGCGCGGGCTACAACTTGCTGAAGAAAGAACCGGCGAATGAAGCCGATCTGGTGCAAATTCTGCACACCGGCGCTTACGTCGCCGTCTGCACAATTACGTAAAACGTGAAACGTGAAACGTAAGACCGGCACAACAAGAGCATCACGTTTCACGTTTCACGTTTCATAACACAAAAATCCGAGAAGACTTAACTCCGTCCGCTAGTCCATCGGCTTCCGATACGTCACAAACTCCTTCGTGGTGCGGAAGCCCATACTCTCGTAGAGATGGCGCGCACCGTTGGGATTGTGCGCGTCCACGCCGAGACAGGCTTCGGTCATCCCCACCTCTTTGAGTACCCGGAAACTCCGTGCGATCAGCGCCCGCGCCAATCCTTGCCGCCGCCACGGGCGACGCACGCAGATGGTCTCGGTGTAGCCGCGCAGCCGGTGATATTCGCGGTTTTCAGCCTCGTTGATGAAGTTCAGCACCATCCCGGCGACCTCATCCCCTGCCCAGGCCACCTGCCAGAGATGCGGCATAAAAATGGCGTCTTTCATGAAATTCTCGAAGTTGGTATCGGCCCACTCGTCCTCCGAGTATCCCCAATGGTCGCGGAAGGCTTCCTTGGCGGCATACCAAACTTGCCAATACTTCTCCGGGCCGATGGGACGGACTTCCAACCCATCAGGCAGCGGCAGGTCGGGGATGGCCTCCAAATCGGGGCGCACCATCTGATAGCCGTAGCGCACCGGCTGGTAGTCGGCGGTCAGCAAGTGTGTCCGCCAATCGGATTCAGTTTCGCTGGCCCACGCCTCAAACCAGCGCGGCACGCCGTTCGGATGCTCCGCCGCAATCTCCCGCAGCCGTCGCTCGTTGTGGCGCAGCATCGCCTGGCGGATGCCCTGCCCGCGCCACGCCGGCAGCAAGAATGTGAAGTGCGAATACGTGCGTTCGCCCTCGGCCAGTTCCGCCCAGAAGACGCGCCCGTAGCCGACCACCTGCCCGGCTACTTCCGCCATTACCATATCCCGGTATGGATCGCTGTT
Organism: Anaerolineae bacterium; assembly: GCA_034429475.1. Lineage (GTDB taxonomy): Bacteria > Chloroflexota > Anaerolineae > B4-G1 > SLSP01 > JAKQHY01. The sequence continues at coordinate 4,119 of DAOUGD010000207.1, read as the reverse complement.
GACGAGGTGTGCGTAATTGCGCCGCATATCTTCAAGCGTATCGGCGCGCTCGTCCCCGTCGGCTTCTTTGCTGGCGTTGATCACCGCAAGCATGACCGGATAATCACTCTCTCCCTGGAAATGGCGAAAGGCCAAGCCCGGAATGAGGGGGGCGTCAGGGACGACAATCGGCATGGTTTCCAATAACTCACTGTTTGACATAACTTCCTCCTTCAATGGTTAACGGTCAGGAACGTCACGCTTCATCCACAGCCTTTCGCCGCCAGTCCAGGGATCAAAAAAAGCCGTGGATGTCACAGACGCCCACGGCCTTTTAGATATTGAAATAACGATTAGATTATTCTAACCTTCCGAGAGGCGCACTGCGACAAGGCAAGAGCTTGTGGCCCAGAAGCCTTGGTGTAGACACTGTAGATAATACTGCTTGCGTTTGTCACTGGCGACCTCCTTGTAAGATAGAATAACTGCATCATACTGGGGAATAGGCAGATGTCAAGCATCCCAATGGAATTCATCCGGGATCAGCGAGATTTTCTGGACCCGCCAGTTAGCCTTTTTCTTCAGGCGGGCGAGGCTCAGGCGGACTCGAAATTCTTCCCCCAGAGTGGGCGCATTACGTCCGGCCACCCAAATGGTATCGCGCACAGATGAATTGTACTTTTCTTGCAACATTCCATTGGGAACAGCCGCCACAGTAATGCTTCTCAATACATTGAGGCTATCCTGCACTTCATAGTTATATTTCACGAACAGCGTAGTGGTTAGATAGGATTCACCTTTCAAAGTCAGGATGATAGGTAGTTTACCAGGGATTTCCACATCCATTCCAGCACGAACTTGACGCACAATCATTGAAAGTTGTGAGGTTTGTAAGGTAGCAGTACCTTCCCCGTCAACTTTTTCCGCCTTTGAATCCACAAACAACGCCTGTTTGAGCGCGTAATCCGGGTGAAACAGATAACAGGCGCGTTTGTAATCCACTTTTCCGAACAGCCGTTGATCAATTTTAGGCATCCCCAAACGATCTAAGGCTTCGCGCGTGATGTCCTCGCCAATATCCGCCACCAGGTCCCGTTCTTCCTGAAATACTTCTTGGGCGGTAGCGCGATAGTCGTACACGGCTTGTGTTACCAACTGCAGGGAGACCTTTTCGATCTCTTCCAAGCGTTCAAGGTTCTGGTCAAGTTCTTGCGGATTCATCAACATAGGGTTCTGTTCCTAGTTCAGCAATGAGATTTATTTGTGTGCCCGCTTGTATTTTAGCCCGGCTAAGCGTCACATATTTTTCTTCAAGTTCAATACCGATATATCGCCTACCGGTTTGAATTGCGGCAATGGCGGTGGTGCCACTGCCCATAAAACAATCCAACACCACATCATCGGGATCGGTAAATAACTTGATGGTTCTGCGAGGTAATTCCAGGGGAAATTTGGCTTCATGATCATCGTTGGCGCGCACGGATGGGAACTGCCAAACGCCCCGCGACCCCCATTCGATCCATTCCTCTGATGATAACCGTCCCCGATCATATTTCGTGATGCCCGGTTTCCAAAAGATGTAAAGATATTCAAACTCATCCACAGAACGATAGGATAAGCTGGCCCAACGAGAATTTTCCCAAGCGGCATCCTTCACCCAGATGCGCCGATCATAAAGATAGAAACCGGCCTCCAGTCCCCACGTTTCAACCAGTCCACCTACAATTTTTACTCTGGTCTGTGACTCATACTTGCCACCGCGAATGTTATTGCCGTGGAGTCGGCGGTCTATGGTCTGTTCACTACAACCTAATAACTTTGCCAGTTGGTAACGATTGTAGGTAGGATGCTGCATCATCGCTTGCAAAACATCTTCTTTTGTCACCGGAGAACGTTTCTTGTTGACGGCCTCAGCCTGGATACGCGGCATCTCTGGATCTCTAAAACATAAAATATCAGCAATATTGATCACCAGGAATCCACCAGGTTGGATGATGGGGAAGTGGAGGCCAATCACAGTCGCTAATAAATCCTGCCAATCTTCAAAGGTCAGATAGGCTTCATAGTCCTTACCAACAAAATAAGGAGGGGACCATACACTTAAAGCAATGCTGTTGGGTTCAATTTGGGGCAAGAGTTTCCGTGCGTCGCCGTGGTAAATTTCATTGGGGCGCAAATAGTCTGTATGCCCATTACCGTTCGTATACAACTCCCAGAATGTACCTTGCAAATCTTTCGGCAAGCGTTCTATTTTGAAATCCCCCAGGGCTTGTTCGCTCATCCTATACCACCATCACATAGCTCATATGGAACATCTATTCTAATTATACCCGGTTTATTCAAAATCCCCCGTCTGATTCTTGTCAAAACCGCATAAGTCGGACGTTTTCACAGATCGGGCTATGATACCGCACCGCACTCCCGGCCAAAACGCCAGTGCAATTCTCAAAACAAGCCACTCACATAAGCGACCGCCGTAGAAATCTGCTGCTTGCGGCTCAGGGAGGCCCATTGGACGCTGCCCGACCCACAGACGGTCGCCCCCTTCGATTCACACAGCATCTTCATCTGCGCGAGGGTCTGCTCACGCCCCCATTGGGCCGGGAAAAAGCCGGTCACCAGAAAAGCAACCCGCTTGCCCGCCAGGGAGGGAACCTGCTCCAAATAGACGCGCATCGGCGGCGCCGGCGTTCCCCCCCGCACAGGGCAGGCGAACACCACGGCGTCGTAGGCGTCAACGGTCGGCATGGTTTTGAGCGTGGCTGTGGTATCGCCCATTTGCAGCGGGGCGACCGTCTCAAGTGATTCCAGCGTCACGCTGTGCCCGGCCGCAGACAATGCCTCCTTCAACTTCGTCGCCACAGAAAAGGTGTGGCCGGTATGGGAATAGACAATGATACCAATGTTCATAATGCGGCTCCTCTTTAAATAACATAGATAGACAGGATTCACAGGATAGATTCCCAAAAATCCTGTCCATCCTGTTCATCCATGTGAATATTTTCATTGTCGGGGCTGTACCGTAGGTTCGGTCACACTCCTTCACAAAAGTTGCGGATAGTCGGCCTGGATACCCGCCCGAATCCCGGCCGGCCAACCTTTAGAACTCAACCATGATACTGCCTTTCTTGAAAATGGCCGCTAAAGCGACGAATTAAGAGATGGCGGTTTCGTGGGTGGTATACCTCCGCGAAACCACTCCTTTAACCATCAGCCTTCAGGCATTGACAATTCATCGGCTGAGTCTTACCATACAATCACTATCACCCATTCAGCTACGGGACGTATGTGACCATGCCCATTCATATCCTTGGCGCGCAAGAACACAATCTCCAAACCATTGACGTCGAATTTGAAGACGGCCTGACCGTCGTAACCGGCGTGTCCGGCTCCGGCAAGACCTCGCTGGTCTTCGACACGCTCTACCACGAGGCGCAGCGCCGCTTCCTCGAAATCTTCTCGTTGGGGAAACGGCTCGCGCCCGCACACGTGCGCAGCATCACCGGGTTGGGGCCGGCGGTCGCCGTCGGGCAGAACCTCCTCAACCGCAACCCCGCCTCGACGCTGGCGACGGCCTCCGGGCTGCACCCCTTCCTGCGCCTGCTCTACGCCCGCTTCGGCGAGCGCGCCTGCGCCCGCTGCGGCGCGCCCATCGCCGTGCTCACGGAGGACGACATCGTGGAACGGGTCGCGGCGCAAGCGGCCCACGGCCCGCTGACGCTCCTCGCCCCCCTGACCCACGGCGCAAAAGGCAGCCACCGCACACTGCTGTCCCTGCTGTCCGACGCCTTCGGCGCAGAAGCCGTGTGGGTGGACGGACGCCCCCTCGCAGAATCCGCGCCGCTGTCGCCCGCCGTCCCGCACGACATCGCCGTGCAGCTCGCCCGCTTCGATCCGCCCGCCACCGCCACCGCCATCCGCGCCGCCCTCCACCAGGCCTGGGCGCTCGGCGCCAACGCAGTGCAAATCAGCAAATTGCAAATCGCAAATAGCGAATCAGCCGATCGGCGGATCAGCGAATCAGCGAATAACGAATTACGAATAACGAATTACGAATTACGAATTACAGACTACGGCCTACGACCTTCGAATGACGACTCTCCTCCTCTCCCCCTCTCCCCCTCCCCCACTCTCCCCTCG
>DAOUGD010000206.1:0-6744 GCA_034429475.1 Anaerolineae bacterium | reverse complement strand
TGACGGGCTACTGCCCGTCACCGAAAAACAGCTTTAAAAAACGGCTTTAGCCGTCCTCGGCACCACCTGACGAGAGAATGATAAGACCCTGAAAAGAGCTTGGAGTTTACTGGACAAAAAATGAATATCAGGTATACTCACAGTTCGTAATTGATGTAATTGTTTGTGGGAGGAGCAAGTGGCAAATACCAGTTCGGCCAAAAAACAAATTCGCAGTTCATATCGTAAGTGGTTGCGCAATCGTTATGTATTAGGTCAGATGCGTGGCGCTCTCAAGATGGTCCGCCAGGCGATCGCCGATGGCAATGCGGAGCAGGCAAAAACTTTGATGCCGCGCGCCGCCAGCCAGCTCGACAAGGCTGCCAGGAAGAACGTCATCCACCACCGAAGAGCGGCCCGCCTGAAGTCGCGTTTGATGACCCAGATTAGCGCACTAGAAAAGTAACGTTATTCTTTCGACCATGGTATGCGGCCTGACACAATCGGTCACGCAGCATCACCATATAATGTAAAGCAGCGGGGGGTTTCGACCCTCCGCTGCTCTTGTGTTTTATCGGACGAGTTTCCTCTGTAGTCAAAATTTCCTTCGCTGTCGGGATGTCGGCACGCTTGTTCTCTTGATTATTCTTCGCGCCGGATTCAATGTATTGTGAATTTCGTATGTTTGCGGGCTGTTTTGCATAAAAACTGGCGCAATAACATTTTTGTCAAAAGTATCTTTTAATTGCCCTTGTGGGTTGAAACACTATAATCGTACCTATGTAGCCTTCTTGTTTATTTCCAGGACTGTGACTTGAAGGCCGATTGCAAGAGCAATTCCTTGCCGAATTTGTCCGAATGCTATTCAGTTCAATCCAGCGGTGCGGATTCTATCCCCATGGCCGGCTTTTCCTATGACTTAAACGAAACTCGTCTCAACCCAATACTGGAGGTGGCATGAACCAGACATTGCTCTTGACCCTGATCCCAGAGTTTAACCTTATTCAAAATGCCGACTTGCGCGCTAAGACTATCCAGACATGGGAACTGGCAATGCAGGAGGGCGGGTGGACGTTGGAGAGCCTGCAACGGATGCCGTTCACGCTGCTTATCAACCCGTGCCCGGTGAACTTCGTCGAGCACACGCGGGCCGTGGCGCAGATCGCCGTCAAGACCGCCGAGGTCTTTGCCGACCTGTACGGCGACCGCGTGCCGGTGGATAGGGACGTGCTCATCTCCGGCGGCATCTTGCGCGACGTGGGGAAGTTGGTGGAGTACGAGGAGCGCGAACCGGGCGTCTTCGTCCAGACGCCGGCCGGGAAACTGCTGCGCCACCCCTTCACCGGCGTGGAACTGGCCGCGCGGTGCGGGCTGCCGGTGACCGTGCAGCACATTATCGCCGCGCACGCTGAAGAGGGCGACAAGGTGAAGCGCACCACGGAAGCCACGATTGTGAATCACGCCGATTTCATCAGCTTCCACGCCATCTTGCGACTGGCGCCGGGGAAGTCCCTTGAAGCCAGAATTGGCTGAGCGCGATGCGGACGCAACACAAGCGACGTGCGCGCATCAATGGATAGACCTGGGACCAGACGCCACTCATTGTTGGCGGCGGCAGTGCCGGCTTTGCGGCAAAGTTGAGGAACAAGAGCACACGTTGGTGTACGGATACACCGTCGTCGGGTGCTGTTCGCATCCGTATGTGTGTGAGGGCTGCGGATATATTCCACAATAAGGAGGATTCTATGACATCCGAACAATTCAAAGAACTAAAAGATCGCACGTTGACCCATCTTTACTCCATCGGCGAGGAAATTATGAATGGCGTCACGCATGGGATCGGCGCGGGGCTGAGCGTGGCCGGGCTGACGGTGTTGGTGGTGCTGGCCGTCCTGTACGGCAACGTGACGCAGGTGGTGAGCTTCAGCATTTACGGCGGCTCGTTGATCGTGCTGTATCTGGCCTCAACCCTCTATCACAGCATCCAGCATCCGCAGGCGAAGCGCGTCCTCAAAGTGATCGATCACGCCGCGATTTTCCTGCTCATCGCCGGGACCTACACCCCGTTCCTGCTGCTCGGCGTGCAAGGCGCGTGGGGCTGGACGTTTCTCATCATCATCTGGGGGTTGGCGATTCTGGGCGTGAGTTTCAAGTTGCTGTTCATGCATCGTCAGCAAAAAGCCTCGGTGTTGATGTACATTCTGATGGGCTGGCTGAGTGTGCTGATCCTCAAATCCTTGCTGGACAATATTCCCGTAGGTGGACTGGTCTGGTTAGCGGCGGGCGGCGCGGCCTACACCATCGGCGTGATTTTCTACGCGCTGAAGAAAATTCCCTACATGCACGGCGTGTGGCACCTCTTCGTGCTGGCCGGCAGCCTGTGTCATTATTTCGCCGTGCTACTGTACCTGGCGCCGGCGCATTGAGGGATACTTATGCCCGGCCAAACCCTCGTCCAGAAAATCTTTGCCGCGCACACTGCGCCGGGCGCGTCGGTCAATCCTGGCGATATCATCTGGCTTGACCTGGATGTGCGGACCGCCCGCGATTTCGGCGGCCCCAACGTCGTCAAGAATTACCGCGCGCATTACGGCGATGCGCCGGTGGCCGACGCCGCCCGGACGTTCTTCACCTTCGATCTCGTCGCCCCGGCCAGCAACATCCCCTACGCCAACAACCAGCAGCTTTGCCGCGAGTGGGCGCGGACGCAGGGCGTGCGCGTCTTCGACGTGAACGCCGGCATCGGCTCCCACGTCGCCATCGAAGAGGGGCTGGTCGGCCCCGGCGTCACCTTCGTCGGCACCGACAGCCACCTCAACATCCTCGGCGCGGTGGGCGCGTTCGGGCAGGGGATGGGCGATCAGGACATTGCCTTCGCCTTCAAAACCGGGCGCACCTGGTTTGAAGTCCCGCCGACGATGAAGGTCATCCTCAAAGGTGCGCCACGTTATCCCTGCACCGCCCGCGATCTGACGCTGGCCGTGCTGCGCGTCCTCGGCTCCAACGGCGCGCTGGGCCGCGCCATCGAATTCTGCGGCCCCGCCATTGACGCTCTCGACCTTGCCGGCCGCATCACCCTGGCGAGCCAGGTCACGGAGATGGGCGGGATCATCGGGTTTCCCATCAGCGGAGCAGCGGATCAGCGAGAAGGCGAATCAGCGGATCAGCGAAAAAGCGGAGCAGCGGATCAGCGAGTCTCTACTCTCTACTCCCTACTCCCTACTCCCTACTCCCTACTCCCTGACGCCGACGCTGACTACGTCGAAACCGTCACCATTGACCTCACCAACCTAGAGCCGCTCATCGCCTGCCCACCGAGTCCAGCCAACGTCGCGCCGGTGCGCGAGGCGGCGGGCCGGCGCATTGACAGCGTGTTCTTCGGCTCCTGCACCAACGGCCGCTTCGAGGACTTTGCCGCCGTCGCGGAGATTGTGCGCGGGCAGCGCGTCGCGCCGCACGTGATGGCGACGGTGGTGCCGGCCACCCGCCGGGTTTACGCGCAGATGCTCACATCGGGCGTGCTGCAAACCCTGTTCGACGCCGGCTTCATCATCAGCAACCCCGGCTGCGGCGGCTGCGCGTCCGGTCACCTGGGGATGACGGGCAAGGGCGAAGTTCAGGTTAGCACCAGCAACCGCAACTTTCCCGGCAAGCAGGGCGCGGGCGAAACCTACCTCGCCAGCCCGGTCACGGCGGCGTGGTGCGCGCTCAAGGGGGAGATTACCGTCCCCCAGTAAACTCTTGGCGTTTTTACCACGAATCCTCACGAATCACCACGAATTGGACTTTCCTATTCGTGAAGATTCGTGGAGATTCGTGGTTTATTCTTTGGAGGAGAAATCATGCCAACAGATTCAGCCTCACAAGCCTTGAAGATTTTACGCGATGGGGGCCAGTTTCAATGGTACGTCATCCCGCTGTTTGCGTTTGTCGTCTACGTCTATGCGACGGAAATTGAACGCCGCAACTGGGACCTGGTCTTCGCCGGGCTGGCGTTCTGGGGGATGGATTGGTTCAACGAGATTTGGAACGCCCTGTTTTTCCACTTCAACGGCCGCGCGCCGGTGTGGGGCGCGCCCGGCAAGACGGCGTACCTGCTGCTCATCGGCCTGAACATTGAAATTTGCTTCATGTTCGCCGTCGCCGGCGTTACTTTTGGCAAAATGCTGCCCAGAGACAAACAGATGAGGATTTTGGGCCTCCCCAACCGGCTGTTCTTCGCCATCGCCAACGCGATCTTCTGCGTCTTCATCGAGGTTCTGCTCAACGCGGTCAACGCGCTGACCTGGGAATACTCCTGGTGGAGCGCCCGCGCGCCGTGGCTGATTTTCCTGATCGGCTATTTCCACTTCTTCGCAGTGTCCTACTGGGTTCACGATATGAAAACCATCAAGGCCAAAGCCATCACTGTGGGCAGCATTTTGGGATTTGACGTTCTCTGCCTGATCGTTTTTGGCGCCATTCTGCAATGGATCTGATTCTGGAAGTAGAAAGATGAAACCCACTCAAATCACCGGACGCCTGTGGGTCTTACGCAACCCGGCAGGCCAACTATACGACGACATTGACACCGACATGATTTTCCATAACCGCTACCTGCACATTACCGACGTAGCGCAGATGGGGCAGTACGCCCTCGACAATTTGCGAGGGTGGGAGGATTTTGCCGGCCGCGCGGAGCCTGGCGATCTGGTGATGGCCGGCAAGAATTTCGGGGCCGGATCGTCGCGGCAGCAGGCGGTGGATTGCTTCCGTGCGCTCGGCGTTGGCGCGCTCATCGCTGAGAGTTTCGGCGCGATCTACAAGCGCAACGCCATCAACAGCGGCCTGCCGATTTTCAGTTTCCCCGATCTCACCCACTACGTCGCGGATTTTCAGAACGGCGACACTCTGCAAGTGGACTTCGTCACTGGCGAACTCCGCCGCAACGCTGCAACGCGCTATGTCGGACAGCCCTTCTCACAGGTGCAGATGGACATTTACCAGGCCGGCGACTTGTTTGCGTATGGCGGTAGACGGTAGACGATAGACGGTAGACGGGGAGGGGGAGAGAGGGAGAGGGGGAGACACGGTGACAAGGTATGCACTCCTCCCATCTCCTATTTCCTATCTCGCTGATCCACTGATCCGCTGATCCGCTGATCCGCCGATCCGCTGACCCGCTTTCTCGCAAAGGATAGCATCATGCTGAATGGATTTGATTGGCTTCTGGTGGTGTTGGCGGCGCTGGCTGCCGGATTGGTCAACGCGCTGGCCGGGGGCGGGACGTTGATCACGTTTCCTGTGCTCGTCGCCCTGAGCGTGCCGGCGATTGCGTCCAACGTGACCAACACGGTCGCGCTCTGCCCCGGGTATCTCGGCGCGACCTTCGCGCAATCTGCGGATTTGCGCGAGCAGAAGCAGCGCCTGTGGTTTGTCGTACCGGCGGCCGTCGTCGGCGGGATCCTCGGCGGCATCCTGCTCCTGAACACCGGCGAGAAACTCTTTCGCTCCCTCGTGCCGTTTCTGATTTTGCTGGCGGCGGGACTGCTGGCGGCGCAGACGCCATTGCGCGCCTGGCTCACCAGGCGCGCGGCGCAGTCCGGCGCGCGCCCGCGCGCGGAAAGCTGGGCCGCCCTCCCCATCGCCCTGGCCGCGATCTACGGCGGCTACTTCGGCGCGGGGCTGAGTGTGATCGTACTGGCGGTGTTGGGCCTTGTGCTGGACGACTCGCTCACCCGCCTCAACGCCCTCAAACAGGCTGTCGCCTTCAGCACCAACATCGCCGCCGCGATCTTCTTCGTCTTCTCCGGCCAGGTGGTGTGGTCGGTGGCGCTGGTGATGGCCGTGGGCGCCTGGCTCGGCGGCACGCTCGGCGGGAAACTGGCAAGCCGCATCCCCCCGCAGACGCTGCGCTGGATCGTGGTGGGCATCGGCGTCATCGTCGCCATCCTCTACTGGGTGCGGGGATGATGTTTCCAGCGTTTGAATGTGTTAACGTTCAAACGTTTCACCATTCTGAAATCTGCTTGGAGTGAACCTATGGGAATGACCTTTGTTGAAAAAGTATTGGCCCGCAAGGCCGGGTTGGAAAGCGTCGTGCCGGGGCAGATTGTGACGGTGCGGCCTGATAAGTTGCTCACCCACGACAACACGGCGGACATCGCCAGTAAATTCCGCGAAATCGGTTTGACGCGGGTGGCCGACCCGGCCATGCACGTCATCGTCCTCGATCACGTCACCCCGGCGGCCAACGAGACCTATGCCGCCAGCCACAAGGCGACCCGCGCCTTCGTCGCCGAGCAGGGGATCACGGCGTTCTACGACATCGGCGAGGGCATCTGCCACCAGGTCTTGCCGGAAAAAGGACACGCCTGGCCCGGCGCGGTGATCGTCGGCAGCGACTCCCACACGCCGACGGCGGGCGCGTTCGGCGCGTTTGCGGCGGGCATCGGGCGCACGGAAGCCGCCGCCGTCATGGCGACCGGCGCGATCTGGCTGCGCGTCCCGGAGACGCTGCGCATCGTGCTCAACGGCGCACTGCCGCCGCGCGTCTCCGCCAAAGACGTGATCCTGAAACTCATCGGCGACCTGGGAGCCGACGGGGCGGATTACTGCTCGGTCGAATTTGCAGGCGAGGCTATCCGCGCCATGAGCATTGCCGGGCGGATGGTGCTGTGCAACATGGCCGCCGAGATGGGGGCGAAGAACGCAGTGGTGGAGCCGGATGAGACGACGTGGGCGTGGTTGGAAGGGCGCCTGGGAGAGGGGGAGAGGGGGAGAGGG
>DAOUGD010000205.1:0-9583 GCA_034429475.1 Anaerolineae bacterium | reverse complement strand
GCCGCGCTACGCGCGGCAACGAAAAATCACCCCTTAAATCACGGCTTTAGCCGCTTCCCGATAGGGCGGGGCAACTTGCCCTTTTTGTGAAACGCCCCCCTTTCAAAAGATGGGCTATTCACTCTTGGCCGAGTATGCTATAATTCTTATACGCTACCCACACCTGGCGAGGAGTATTTATGTGCGACACCCTAGACCCTTTGGCCGAAGTTCAAGGCTTTCTCGGACATCCCTTTGACCAACCCGAGCTGCTCCAGTTGGCATTAACGCATCCCTCTTACGCTCACGAACATCCCGAAGAGGGCGGGGAAGAACGTCACAACCAACGCCTGGAATTTTTGGGAGACGCTGTCCTCGATTTCCTGGTCGCGGCCTGGCTGTATCACGCTTACCCCGATTTCACCGAGGGGCTGTTGACCCGGCTCCGCGCCACGCTGGTGCGCACGCAGACGTTGGCCGAGCTGGCGCAAGAGTTGGGGTTGGGCGCGGCGCTCCGCCTGGGGCATGGGGAAGCGGACACCGGCGGGCACGAACGCACGGCCAATCTGTGCGACGCCCTCGAAGCCACCGTGGGCGCGCTATACCTCGACGGCGGCATCGAAGCGGTGCTCCAGGCGTTGGAACCGTGGCTCGCCCGCGAAGTCGCAGTCATCCTCGAAGCAGACTCCCACGTAGACGCCAAATCCCGCTTCCAGGAGTGGGCGCAGGCCGAATTAAGCATCACGCCGGTGTACGAGATCATCGCGGAAGACGGCCCAGATCACGCCAAGACCTTCACCGCGCGCGTGCTGTTGAATACGGATGTGGCCGGCGTTGGGCAAGGCCCCAGCAAACGCGCCGCCGAACAAGAAGCGGCCCAGGCCGCCCTGGACGCCCGCTCTTTGGGTCAACGGCTTTAACGGATGGGAATGGATTTTTGGGGAATGAAAGGCTTAACGCGAAGTCACCAGGTCGCAAAGTCACCAAGTATTAACAAAACACAGCCATTTTCAGAAAAACAGCTCCGGGCGGATTTTTCCGTTAAATCCGTTAATCCGTTGAGCTATTTTGGAGGAACTTATGGTCATGCGGTTTGATCGTTTCACAGAACGCGCCCAGGAAGCGGCGCAGCGCGCTGTCGAATTGATGACGCGCTACGGCCACAGCCAGGTGGATGTGGAACACTTGCTCCTGGCTCTGATTCAACAGGAGGGCGGGATCGCCAGTTTGCTGTCGGAGGCGAGCGCCGACCCGACGGCGATGGCGGAGGTGTTGGACAAGATGCTGCGGCAAAGTCCACGTCCCGGACTCTACGGCGCCGGCGGCACCCAACAGGTCTTTATCACGCCGCGCGTCAAGCAGGTGCTTGACATCAGCCAGAAAGAAGCCACGAATCTCAAAGATGAGTACATTTCCACCGAGCATCTGCTCCTGGCGATCCTGCAAGAACACAATACGCCGGTGGCGCGGCTGCTCCAGGACAACAACCTGACGCACGATCGCATCCTGGCGATGGTGCAGGAAATGCGCGGCGGCAAGCATGTAACCTCGCCGCAGACTGAGGGCCAGTACCGGGTGTTGAAACGCTTCAGCCGCGACCTCACCCAGATGGCGCGCGAGCAAAAGCTCGATCCGGTGATCGGGCGGGACGGCGAAATCCAGCGTGTCATCCAGATTTTGGTGCGGCGCACGAAGAACAACCCCGTGCTGATCGGCGAACCGGGCGTCGGCAAGACCGCCATCGCCGAGGGGCTGGCGCAGAAAATCGTCAACGACGACGTGCCCGAAATCCTCAAAGGCAAGCGGGTAGTGATGTTGGACATCGGCGCGTTGGTCGCCGGGACGCACCTGCGGGGTGAGTTTGAAGAGCGCCTGAAAGCCATCCTCGAAGAAGTGCAGCAGTCGCGGGGCGAAAACATCCTCTTCATTGACGAACTCCACACCGTCGTGGGCGCGGGGAACGCGGCCGGCTCGCTGGACGCCTCCAACATGATCAAGCCGGCTCTGGCGCGCGGCGAGTTACAGTGCATCGGCGCCACCACGCTGGATGAGTACCGGCAGTACATCGAAAAGGACGGCGCGTTGGAACGGCGCTTCGCCCCCGTCTTCGTGGACGAACCGACTGTTGAAGACACCATCCTGATGCTCCACGGCCTGCGCGACCGCTACGAAGCGCATCACAAAGTCCGCATTGCCGACGACGCGCTGACGGCGGCGGCGCAACTGTCGCACCGTTACGTCCCCGACCGCCATCTGCCGGACAAGGCCATTGACCTGATGGACGAGGCCGCCGCCAAGTTGCGGGTGGCCCTCTACACCCTGCCGCCCGACCTCAAGCGCATGGAAGCGGAAATCAATCGGTCGCGCGCCGAAGAGGAAGCCGCGGGCAACATGCGGGACTACGAGCGCGCCGCGGAGATCAAGACGCAACGGCTGCGGCTGGAACAGACCTTCACCAAGAAGCGCGAGGAATGGTTAGCCAGTCACCAGTTGGATGAGACGGTGGAGGCGAAGGACATCGCCTCCGTCGTGTCGGCGTGGACAGGCATTCCCATCTATCAGGTGATGGAAACCGAAGCCACGAAACTCTTGCGGATGGAAGAAGCCATACAAGAGCGTATCATCGGCCAGGACGAAGCTATCCACGCGATTGCCGACGCCATCCGCCGCGCCCGCGCCGGCCTCAAGGACCCGCGCCGGCCCATCGGCAGCTTCCTGTTCCTCGGCGCGTCGGGCGTGGGCAAGACGGAGACGGCCAAGGCGCTCGCCGTCTTCCTCTTCGACGACGAGGACGCGCTGCTGCGCATTGACATGAGTGAATACCGGGAAGCCTTCAACGTCTCACGGCTTTTCGGCGCGCCGCCGGGCTACGTGGGCTACGATCAGGGTGGGCAGTTGACCGAGGCCGTGCGTCGCCGCCCCTATCAAGTCATCCTCTTCGACGAAATCGAGAAGGCGCACCCCGATGTGTGGAACGCGCTGCTCCAGATTCTCGACGAGGGACAGTTGACCGACGGACAGGGGCACATGGTAGACTTTCGGAACACCGTCGTGATTATGACCTCCAACGTCGGCACGCAGTACATGCGCGAGGGCGGCTCCCTCGGCTTCATCCGCGGCGCCAACGGCGAGCAGGAAGAGAATCGCCGCAAAGCCCTGGGCGCGCTCAAGGAGACCTTCCGCCCGGAGTTCATCAACCGCGTGGACGAAATCATCACGTTCAAGTCACTGACGATGGACGATGTTGACAAAATTGTGGATCTACAGTTGCATGAAGTACAGGAACGTTTGAGCGAATACCAGTTGCATGTCACGTTGACGCAAGCGGCCAAGCATTGGCTGGCGCAACAGGGATACGACGCGCAGTTCGGCGCCCGTCCGCTGCGCCGCGCCATCCAGCGGTATCTCGAAAGCCCCTTGAGTGTGAAGATTCTGCGCGGCGAATTTGGCGTGGGAGCGCACATCGCGGTGGACTTGCAGGAAGGCGAACTGACGTTTACGGGAGAAACGCCAACCGAGACGGCGCCAACCGCCGAGGAAGCAGTTGCATTGGACAACCCGATGTGAGCGATAAGTTGACAGCACTGTTTTGATGTGCTTGGAGAGAGAAATGGCAACAGCAACCATTACTATGCAAGTTGACAAAGACCTGGCGCAAGCCTACCGGTCGGCCCCGGCCCAAGACCAGTCAAAATTGCGACTGCTGTTGAACCTGTGGCTACGGGATCTGTTCGTCCGCTCAACCTCACTCACCGCACTCATGGATGAGTTAAGCGACAAAGCCGAAGCTCGCGGATTGACGGCTGCGAAACTTGCCGATCTTTTTTCCTCCACGCTTTGAATGTTGAGTAGTAAAGACTTCTAAAACTAACCAAAAGGCACTATTGCCAAGTTCCCGGTTTGGTGTATAAAGTTAGAGGGCCGCAGTTGTGAAATGCTGTGACAGTTGTTAATTCTGGTGAAAGGAGGCTGCCATCGGGTTATACTGTCAATCAGTTGTAGAATATTCCATAAGTTTCAAGTTAAAAATCTATTTCTAAGTTTACTCAAGGAGGAGTATTGTATGGTTAAGAAACTGTCTTTCCTGCTCGTTTTCGTGATGATTGCCAGCATGATGCTGTCCGCGTGTGGCGGCGGCGGCGGCAAGTTCAAGATCGGTTTGGTCACGGACGTGGGCCGGGTCAATGACCGCAGCTTCAACCAGTCCGCGTGGGAGGGCGTGCAACAGGCCGCCAAAGAACTGAAGCTCAATGCCGAGACCGACATCAAATACATTGAGACGAAGGACGCCAAGGACTACGAAGACAACATGCGCCAGTTTGCGACCGAAGGCTACAACGTCATCGTGACCGTCGGCTTCGCCCTGGGCGACGCCACCATTAAGATGGCAAAGGAATACCCCAACATCAACTTCATCGGCGTGGATCAAGGCCAGAGCGAAACGCTGCCCAACCTGGCCGGTTTGATCTTCCACGAGGATCAATCCGGTTATCTGGCGGGCGTGTTGGCGGCCAGCATGACCAAGAGCGGCACGATTGCCGGCGTATTCGGCACCGATCTGATTCCACCGGTGGTAGCCTTCAAGGAAGGCTATGAAGCCGGCGCGAAATCGGTCAACCCCAACATCAAGATCATCTCCACCTACCACCCTGGCGAGATCAGCCAGGCCTTCACTGACCCCGAATGGGGCGCGGCGACGGCGGCGCAGGCGATTGATCAGGGGGCGGATGTGGTCTTCGGCGCTGGCGGGATGACCGGCAACGGCGCTTTGGAAGAGACGGCAACGCACGCTGGCCTGTACTGCATCGGTGTGGACTCCGATCAGTGGGAAACAGTGCCCGGCGCGCAACCCTGCCTGATTTCCAGCGCGATGAAGATGATCACTCCGGGTGTGGTGGAATTGGTCAAGTTGGCGAAAGACGGCAAATTCCCTGGCGGCAACTACTTCGGCGGCGCCGGGCTGGCCCCCTATCACGACTTTGACAGCAAGATCCCTGCCGACGTCAAGAGCAAAATCGAGAGCGTGGACAAGGGTCTCAAGGACGGTTCCATCAAGACCGGTTACGGTCAATAGGTGGATGGTGTGCAGGGGGAGGGCGTTATACGCCTTCCCCCTTTCTGTCACGTTGATCTGTCAGCCGATTGAGCAGATTAAGCAGATGAGTTAGAATCTGCTTAATCTGCTCAATCTGTTGAAGAACGGCTCGGGTTTAGGAATGTTCTTTGTGTTTTTTAAGGAGTTATAATTTCTATGGAAACCCCAGAAGCTACAAAGAAGAAACCTCTTTTTGCGATAGTTTGGCAAACGTTGCGGATGCCGCTGCTGGCGATCGTCGCGGCCTTGCTCACCGGCGCGGTGGTGATGCTGATGTCGGGCGACAATCCCGCTGTGGCGTATTGGGGCCTGCTGAAAGGGTCTGTTGGCAATCTGGACGCCATTTCGCGCACCATCCGCAAGGCCATCCCGTTTATTTTTACCGGCCTGTCGGTCGCGTTCGCGTTCAAAGCCGGATTGTTCAATATCGGCGCGTCGGGGCAATTTCTGATGGGCACCATCTTCGCGGCGGCGGTGGGCGTCAACTTCGAGGGCTTGCCGTGGATCATCCATATGCCCCTGGCTATCGTCGCCGGGATTCTCGGCGGGGCGCTGTGGGGCGGACTGGCCGGCTGGCTCAAGGTGTGGAAAGGCGCGCACGAGGTCATCAGCACGATTATGCTCAACTACATCGCCTCCCTATTCGTCAGTTGGACGGTGTATGCCGGCGGAACGCAGGGGCAACAACCGGGGCCGCTCTCGGACCCGGAGGCGGCGGCGCGGGCGATTTCCGAAACGCGCGACGTCTTTGAGAGCGCGCGCATCCCCCAACTGCTGCCGCAGCTCTTCGGTCAGCCGTTCTTCGACCGCGTCCACTGGGGCATCCTCTTGGCGATAGCCATGGCCGTCTTGATCTGGTGGATTTTGCAGAAGACCACCCTGGGCTTTGAAATCCGCACGGTGGGCGAGAATCCGCACGCGGCGCAGTACGCCGGCATCCGCGTGGGACGCACGATGGTACTTTCGATGGCGATTGCCGGGGGGTTGGCCGGGCTGGCCGGCGCGGTGGAGACCCTGGGCCTGAACTACAAATTCGCGCCGGAGTTCACCGGCAGCGTTGGATTTGAGGGCATTACCATCGCCCTGCTTGGTCAAACGCATCCCCTGGGGGTGGTGCTGGCCTCGTTTCTGATGGGCATCCTGTACGGCGGCGCAAGCAAAATGCAATTTGATTCTGGCGTGCCGGGAGAAATCATCCAGGTAGTACAGGCGTTGGTGCTGGTCTTTGTAGCGGCGCCCGCGATCATCCGTGAAGTGATGGGCCTGGTCATCCGCAAACAAAAACCTGCCGAAGAAGCAACGCCCCCCCCGGGCATCGTCTCCGGACAGGGGGGGTTGGGAGGGATAAAATGACGCAAACATCATCTCCTCAAAAAAAGCTGTCGCGTGGACGCCGTACAGCCCGGTGGATTGGGATTGCAGCAGCGGCATTTTTCTTGATGGCGATTCTGGTCAACCAGACGGCCCTAAGGGAAACGCCGTTGCGTCTGTTTTTTGGGAAGAGCGCGCTGAACTTCACCCTGCGCGCCGCCGTACCGTTGATCCTGGGCGCGTTGAGCGGCATCCTGTGCGAGCGTTCCGGCATTGTGAACATCGGTATTGAAGGGATGATGTTGGCGGGCGCGTTTGGCGCCTTCGTCGTGAAGGTGGCGACTACCGCCTTGCCGCTGCCCCTCAGCCTGTTCCTGGCGACGCTGGCCGCGCTGGCCATCGGGGGGGCGATGGCGTTCATCCTCGCGGTGCTCAGTATCCGTTACAAGGTCAACCAGATCATCAGCGGCACGGTCATCATCACCCTGGCCTCTGGACTCACCACCTACCTCTTCAACCCCAACTGGGTCAGCGAGGGCAAATTCGGCAACATTGCCATTCCCCTGTTGGTGAAGCTCCCGGTGCTGGGAGAAGTTCTGTTCAACAACGGCCTGCTTACGTACCTGACGTTGTTCCTGGTGGGCGTCACCCACGTGATGTTGTTCCACAGTAAATGGGGACTGCGCACCCGCGCCATTGGGGAACACCCCCGCGCCGCCGACACAATGGGCATCAACGTAAACCGGATGCGCTACATCAACACCGTCATCGGCGGGGCGCTGGCGGGGTTGGCCGGCGCCTTTTTGGTACTGGAAGCCGTCGGACAGTTCAAAGAGGGGATGACCGCCGGGCGCGGCTTCATCGCGCTGGCCGCGATGATTTTCGGCAACTGGACGCCGGTGGGCGCGTTTGGGGCGGCGCTGCTGTTTGGGTACACCCAGGCGCTGCAAAACGAACTGCTCCTGGCCGGCGTGACGACGGTGCCCCGACATTTCATCAGCATGTTGCCTTACGTCGTGACCATCGTAGTCGTCGCCGGATTTGTGGGCCGCACGCGCCCACCTGCCGCCGAAGGCGAAGTCTACGAGTCGGAAATGTAAAAGAGGCAAGAGGCAAGAAGCAGGACTTTTGTATCCTGTATCTTGCATCCTGCATCTTGCATCCTAAATCAATTGTGGAGCAAGTACTATGAAACAACCAGTCCTTGAAGTACGCAATATCACCAAGCATTTCCCTGGCGTGTTGGCTAACTCCAACGTCAATCTCAGCCTGCACAGAGGCGAAATTCTGGCCCTGTTAGGGGAAAACGGCGCGGGCAAAAGCACCCTGATGAACATTGTCTACGGTCTGTACCATCCTGATTCCGGGGAGATTTACCTCAACGGGGAGCGCGTCACCGTGAGCAGCCCCCGCGACGCCATCGCGCGCGGCGTCGGGATGGTGCATCAGCACTTCCAACTGGTCGAACCGATGACCGTCACAGAAAACATCATCCTGGGGGCGGAGGTGATGCGCAACCCCGTTCTCCTAAATATTGACGCAGCCCGGCAGCAGGTGGATGATCTCTCGCGCGAGTACGGCCTGGAAGTGGACCCGGACGCCGTCATCGAGGACTTGCCGGTGGGCGTCCAGCAACGCGTCGAAATCATCAAGGCGCTGTACCGGCACGCCAAAATCCTGATCCTGGACGAGCCGACGGCAGTGCTCACCCCCCAGGAAATCGAAGACCTGTTCCGCGTTATGCGTCGTCTGGTGGAACAGGGGCACTCCATCATCTTCATCACCCACAAGCTGAAGGAAGTGCTGGCGGTGGCGCATCGCATCGTCGTGATGCGGAACGGCGGGGTGGTCGGCGAGGCGCTGCCCGCGCAGTCCACCGAAGGGTCGCTGGCCTCGATGATGGTGGGCCGCGAGGTCATCCTCAAGGTGCCCAAAGGCGCGGCGCATCCCGGCGAGACGGTGCTGGATGTGGCCGGGCTCGAGGTGACGGACGTGCGCGGGACGAAAGCGGTGAACAACGTCAGCTTCCAGGTGCGCGCCGGCGAGATTCTGGGCGTGGCGGGGGTGCAGGGCAACGGGCAGACGGAGCTGGTCGAAGCGTTGACGGGGCTGATCCGCATCGGCGGCGGGCGCATCACGCTTGGAGGGCAGGATTTGTCGGCGGGGACGCCGCGCGCTTTCACGGAGCAAGGCTCCGGCCACATCCCGGAGAACCGTCACCGCTATGGGATGGTGGCCCCCTACCCCATCAGCGAGAACCTGGTGCTCAACCAGTACTACAAAGCGCCGTTTGCGCGCGGCTGGGGCATCCGCGACTATCCCGCCATTGACAAGAACGCGCAGCGGCTGGTCGAGATGTTCGACGTGCGCACCCCCGGCGTGAGCACGTCCGGCGGCAGTCTCTCCGGCGGCAACCAGCAGAAGATGGTCGTGGCCCGCGAGCTGGGGCGTCAGCTCTCACTGCTGGTGGCGGCGCAGCCCACGCGCGGCGTGGACGTCGGCTCTATCGAGTTCATCCACGGGCAGATCGTCAAGCAGCGCGACGCGGGCGTGGCCGTGCTGCTGGTCTCCGCCGAACTGGACGAGATTATGGCGTTGTCGGATCGCATCATCGTGATGTACAAGGGCGCGATCATCGGCGAAGTGAACGCCGCCGAAGCCACCCGCGAGCAGTTGGGGTTGTTGATGGCGGGGGTACACCCGACGGGGTAGAAAACGAGAGCGGGGAGAATTTGAGGACGACGGAGTGGCCCTTTCTGGGTCACTCCGTTGTTTTATGGCCCATCAGTCGCTATCTTCGGGCCGCTCAATCTTGAAAATGACAGGCCGGACGCCATCCACACAGCAGGAAATATTTTCACCGCGCCGCCGCGCCGAAGGAAAATCTCCGCCCAGGCAGATCGTTTGCACTGTCTTGAAGATATCCCCCCATGCCGTGCTACAGAATCCCGCCGGCATTTGCCACGGATCGTCGAGCATAAAGACCTACCCTTCCTTAAACACCGGACAAGGCTCCAGCCAGTCCTGGCTGTACGCTTGAGCAATATCCGCCTGGAACGTAACTTTCGGCATGGTTCAGAAACCCGGGGAGTTAGATTGACACTTCTCGGTGCTCCGGGGCTACTTTCGGAGCCAGGCCCAGTAGCGTGAGTACGTCATCAGGTACGTCCAGTCCGACCAATTGAGCCGGGCTATGAC
>DAOUGD010000204.1:0-15956 GCA_034429475.1 Anaerolineae bacterium | reverse complement strand
GGCGGGCGTAGCCCGCCCACGAAAAAATACCCTTCAAACCGCGCCTTTAGGCGCAAATCGTGGGCTAAGACGAATTTTCGGATAGATTCTAAGCATCCGACGAGTTCGGTGATTCACCATTCGTAATTCATAATTCGCAATTCGCAATTCGCAATTCGCCTATGTCTTCCATATTGATTCATTCTGACTGGCAAAGCCAGGAGCAGTATATCGCTCGCCGTCGGGACTCCACTCGCTGGATTCTTTTGGGGTGGGTGCTGACGCTGTTAGGCTGTGTCTGGGTCGTACAGCATACCATCAACCGACTGGTCTTCCAGGCGATGCTCACCGACGCCATCAGTTGGGGGATCGCCACGGGGGTGTGCGTGTGGTACGCGCTGCGCTATCACCCCGAACGGCGGCGCGTTGCCTGGCGTTATGGCCTGGCCGTGGTCGCGATGTTCATCCTGGTCAACTCCGTTCCCAAGTGGAATCTCACGGTGTGGCCGCCGGAGGCGATGAAGTCGCCGATCTTCTTCTGGGGGGTGTGGCATTGGCTCTATGTGGGCATGATTGCCCGGCTCGCCCGGCGTTACCCGCAGGAAGCCCGCGCGCTTGGCCTGCGTTTTGACCACTGGCGGCGGGATATCGGGATCGGGCTGCTCGGCGGCGGCGTGCTGACCGGGCATTATCTGTTCGTTCTGGCGTTTACCGGTGCAAGTCGGGTGCGCGTCTTTCCTTTCCCCTTTCTGGTCTGGGAAGTGAGTTTTGAGGTTTTTGTCACGCTGGCAATGGAACTGTTCTATCGGGCGACGATCTATCGCTATCTCGAAAGTGAGCGCCGCTGGGATTTCTGGGCGGCAGCGGCAGCCTCGGCGGCTGTCGGCGTCACGCTCTACCTGGTCAAGGCCCGGTGGACGAGCGACATCATCACCATTGTGGGGGTGATTTTTTACGTGATTGTGTCGAATGTGATTAACGCGGCGCTGTATCGTTGGATGCGCAGCCTGCTGCCCGGTTATATTGCCGGGTTGGTCTTCAACATAACGGCGATGTTACGCTAGTGAAAATCGAGAAGAAGTCTCTCAGCGCTTATTGGAAATGGATCGGCGTCGGCAGCAGCGTGGTGGCGATCACGTTTCTGATCTACTACACCGAATCGGTGAAGTTGCCGTTCTTTGCCACGTTCCGTTATCTCTACCTGATTCCCATCAGCTACGTGGCCCTCAATTTCGGCCGCCGGTACGGCCTGGCGCTGTCCTTCCTGGTGTCCTCTTTATTCCTCCCGCTTTTTGGAGTCGTGCTGATCCGGGAGGGGTGGCAATCGGTGGATACGGTCGAGATGGGGGTGACGCTGGCGTTGTTCAATGTGCTGGCCGCGCTGGGCGGCGACATGGCCGAGCGGGAAGTCCTGCAAAAAGAACGCTACCGCACGCTCAACCACCTGGGCGAGCAGTTCAGCCGCGCGTTGGACGTGGAGGAACTGACGCGCGTGATCCTGACCGAGGCGCGGCGCGCGCTCCTCGCCGAAAGCGGCGAGCTATGGCTGTGCCGATCAAACGGCGAAAAGTGTCGGCGTATTGTCCACGAAGGCCCATTACCGGTTCCTATTGTGGCGGACGCCTCTTCACCCTCGGTTCCTATCCCACTGGCCGAATGGGTGCTGGCGCACAATCTGCTGCTGTACAGTGAAAATCCCCAGATAGACCCACGTTTCGCCGTCTCGCCCACCACTCCTTCGCTGCGGGACGTGATTGCCACGCCGCTGCGCCGCTCCAGCGCGCCGTTTGGTGTGCTGATCCTCTACAACCGGCAGTTTCGCACGTTCATGGAACGTGATGCCGAACTGTTGGCCGACATCGCTCTCAAAAGTGAAGCGGCCCTGGAACGCGCTTTGCTCTATCACACCCTGGAGGAACACGTTCAACAGCGCACACGTGATCTGGCGGAAGAGCGCAACAAGTTGTCGGTCATTTTGCAAAGCATCGCGGACGGTCTGGCTGTGCTCGACCGCGAACAACGCATCCTCATGGTCAATACACTGATTGCCAACTTCCTCAACCAGCCCGCAGAGTCGTTGGTGGGTATATACGCTTGGGATATTTTCCCCAGCCCGGCGCTGCAAGCGGCTGTGACTCGCGCGCTGTCGGGTACGGAGGTCATTTCCACAGCGGATGTGGTGTTGCCGGCGGGGATGGTGCTGCGGGCGTCGGTGGGGCTGCTCGGCGGCGTTGGGCCGGAAGCCACCGGCGTCGTTATCGTGCTGCGCGACGTAACTCACGAACTGGAAGTAGATCGGATGAAGACCGATTTCGTCTCGATGGCCTCGCACGAACTGCGCACCCCGCTCACGGGCGTAGTGGGCTTCGCCAAACTCATCCAGAAACTATTGAACCGTTTTCCCCCCGAAACTTTGGCGCCCGGCAATATCCCGTGGGAGCAGGCGGTGCAACGTATTCAGGACAATCTCACCGTCATCATCACCGAAAGCCAACGGTTGACCCACCTGATTGCCGATGTGCTGGACATCGCCAAGCTGGAAACAGGGGTCATCGAGTGGGTGATGGATGAGGTGGCGCTGGTGGACGTGATCGCTCAGGCCGTCGGAGCTATTCAGGCGATGGCTCGTGAGAAGGGTCTGGCGCTGGAAGTCGCTATGGCCGACGACCTCCCGCTGCTGTGGGCCGATTACGACCGGTTGGTGCAGGTCATCGAAAACTTGCTCTCCAATGCCATCAAATTCACCGACGGGGGCCGCGTGACTATCCGCGTGTGGCAACTGAAGCCGGGCGACGACATCCCCGCGTGGGGCGAACGCTGGGCTGACTTGCCTCTGGAATTGCCGGCCGCTCAACCGCTCCTGGCGGTGAGCGTGCAGGATACGGGGGTGGGGATTGCTCCTGCCGAACTGCCGCAGGTCTTCGAGAAATTCAAGCAGGCCGGCGACCGGCGCACGGGCACGCGCCGCCGGGGCACCGGCCTGGGTCTGCCCATCTGCCGCGAGATCATCGCCCACCACGACGGCCAGCTCTGGGTCGAGAGCCGGGAAGGCGAGGGCAGCCGGTTTGTGTTTACCCTGCCCATTCGAGAAAGAAGTAATGAGTAATGAGTAACGAGTGATTTCACTCATTTCTCATTACCTATTTCCTATTGCCCTTGGAGGTTGCGATGCAAATCACCGACCTTGCCATCTTCCGCGTGCGCGGGACGTACAGCGGGCCGTATTTTCCGCCGGGCGACCGGCAGGCGCAGGCGCTGGACATCTACCCGGAGTTCAACACGCAGAGTTGGGCGCGCGCGCGGGAGACCGGCCCGCAGACGGTCAGTGAGATCTATGTCGAGATTCTGACCGATGAGGGTGTTTCCGGCCTCTTCGGCCCCATCGAGGACTATCAGGCGTTCATCATCCATAAATTCCTGCGCCCCTTCCTGGTCGGGCGCGATCCGCTGGCGATTGAACTGCTGCACGATCAAATGCTGCGGATGCACCGCCACGGGCGCTCCGGCATGTTCGTGACGGGCGTGAGCGCGGTGGACTGCGCGCTGTGGGACCTCAAAGGCAAGGCGTGGGGCCAACCGGTCTACCGCCTGCTCGGCGGGCCGACGCGCCCCTCGGTGCCCGCCTACGCGAGTATGCTCGGCTACTCCGTGGAGCCGGAAGCCGCCGCCGAAGTCGCGCTGGACTTCAAGGAGCAGGGCTTCCCGGCGCAGAAGTGGTTTTTCCGCTACGGCCCGGCCGACGGCGAGGAGGGCAAAGCGCGCAACGCCGCGCTCGCCTCTGCGTTGCGCGAGGCGCTTGGCCCGTACTATCCGCTGATGTTCGACGCCTTCTGGGGCTGGGACACACGCTACGCGATGGAAATGACGCAGTTGCTCAGGCTGCTCGCTATCACCTGGCTGGAAGAGCCGATCCCGCCGGAGCGCGTCGGCGGGTTCCGGCGGCTCAAGGCCGCCGCCCCGGACGTACCACTCGCCACGGGGGAGCACGTCTACACGCGCTGGCAGATCAAGGAACTGCTGGTTAGCGACGCCGTGGACTTCATCCAGGCCGACCCCGACTGGACGGGCGGCCTCACCGAGCTGGTCAAGATCGCGGCGCTGTGCTCGGCTTTCGAGGTGCCGCTGGTGGCGCACGGACACTCGCTGCTGGCCGCGCTGCACCTGGCCGGGGCGCAATCGTCCACCACCATCCCCTACGTCGAGTACCTCATCCGCCACCAGGCGCGCAAGCAGTTCTTCCACAAGCCGCTTTACGAGCCGGTCAGCGGCACCGTTGCCCTGCCGGAACTGCCCGGTCTGGGATTGGCGCTGGACGAGGCGAAGATCGAGGAGCGGGAGGTGTTGTAAAGATGGCTTTGACGCTTTTTGCCTGGATATTGATGCTCCTGGCCTCCGATTTGCCTGATATTATTGTCTGGCATAGTTTTTCCGGGAACATTCCCGCGTGGTTATTCTGGGCCAAAATCGGCGTGCTGACCGTGGGCTTGGGGCTGTGTTGGTTGTGGCGAACTCTGCGTCCGCTGCGGTTTTACGCCGGTATCTTTCTTGTCTTTAAACTAGCTGATGCCGCTTTGAAGTGGGTGGGCGCGCAATCCTGGTGGCAAAGCCGTTTTGCCGGCCCGCAGATGACGTTTTTCACGGGGTATCTGGGCGTCTACATTCTCGATGTGGGGCTGGCGCTCGTCGTTCTCGCTGCGCTGTGGCTCATTTGGCGAAAGCGCAGCGCTTTTTTCCTGATCAAGGGGCAACTGGATGCCCCCATCGAGCCGGTGCGTTGGCTCGGCATCGGCGCGGGCGAATCGTGGCGCACCTTCGGCTGGATTTTCGCGGGCGTCGCGGCGCTCGCCATCGGCGTGCCGCTTTTCCTGGGGCTGCGGCTTGCGCCGGGAACGTTCGCGCGCGCTCTGCCGCTTCTGCCCGCCGCCGTCCTCTTCGCCGCGATCAACGCCTTCAATGAGGAAATCTACTTCCGCACGTCGTTTCTATCCACGCTTCACGAAGTCATCGGCAAGCCGCACGCCTTACTGATTTCATCCGTCTTCTTTGGCCTGGGGCACTACCTTTACGGCTCGCCGCCGGGATTCATCGGCGCGTTGCTGCCCGGCTTCCTGGCGTGGCTGATTGGCAAGAGTATGCTTGAAACCAAAGGCTTCGGCTGGCCGTGGTTCATCCATTTCGTGCCGGACGTGGTGGTTTTTGTTTCATACGCATTCGGTTGGGTGCAGTGATACAGGGATCAGGGATTGGGGATTAGGGAACACTCAATCCCCAATTCCTAATTCTCACCACTTATTTTTAGGAGGACATACAATGAAAGCGCTCCGTTGGCCTCTGTTAATCTCGATCTGTTTAGTCGCCTTGCTGTCCTTGGGCCTCGTTTTGAGCCACGCCGCGCCGGTGCGGACGGCGACCCGCCCCGTTGCGGCGGCGCCGCTCACACCCATGACCTGCACCACGCATACCACCGGCATGACGTTGACGCTCGATCCGTTAAAACCGCGCGTGGGCGACACGTTTGCGGCGACGGCGACGCTCGCTAACGAGGGCTGCGCGCTCATAGGTGTGCCGCAGTACACCCTCTGGCTAGGCAACGGCCCTAATTCGGTGTTGACTGCCACGTCGCCAATGATCGTGAATCACTCCCTTGGGCTTGGGTATGGCGAATCTGACGCGGTGACGTTCACTCTCAAAGCCATCGGCGGGGGGACGACGGAGATCAACGTCTTCGCCAGCTTCGAGGTCCACACCGATCTGGGCGCGTATTGGGCCGCCGACTCTACCGGCCCGGCTATCGTGAGCGTGCCCTTCATCGAATCCCTGGTCTTGCAGCGGGCCGCCGAGGAATTAGGTTGCGCCGATGCCGTGATCGTGGAGGGGGGCGACCACTATTCCTTCGATTGTGTCGTGGCGGCGGGTCATTCCCTGGAGGGGCGCATCGAACGGTTTGCGGACGCGGTCGCCGCGCAAGCCGCCTTCTCCGCCCGGCAGGGGACGATGACCCTCGAACCGTTCCACTGCTATCCGGCCTATACGTGGGCGCAGACATTGAACTTGCTCCTGCGCGAATCCGTGCATAGCTGGCTCGCCGACCGCTGGATCATCACCGCACGCACTGTAGACGACACGCCGTTATATCCGCCGCCTCTCCGCGTCTCCGAAGCGATTTACACCGCCGCGATCCATGAGCGCCTGCTGCGGGCGTGTGACGTGATTTATTTGCCGGTCGTCCAAAAATAACCACAGATTTTCTTAACGGATTCAACGGGATTTAACGGATACCTTTCTGTTTAATCCGGTTAATCCGTTGAGATTATTCTCATAAGGAGGGGATGATGCCTATCAGTCTGTTTGAATGGTTCGGTGAAGCCTATAACCCTGGCCCGGTGGGGTCGGTGAGGTTTGGCCGTCAAAACGCCTCCACCCGCACGCGCGGCGCCGTCTCCCTTTGCTTTCTCGCTTCAGTGCTGGGGGTGGGGCTGATCTTTGGTTGGATTATCGCCGGCAGTCCTCCTGAGGCGGTGCTGGGGAATGCGCTGGCAGCGTTGCTCGTCGTCCTCTTGTACTGTATCGCCGGTTACTACATCCGTCCCAAACCCAACCTGCAAAACCTGGGCTGGTTAGGCGGCCTGTTCGACAACCCCTTCCGCTATTCCGACGACTGGAACCGTTTTCTCCTGTGGGCTTACCTGCTCCTGCTGCCGGGCCGCTTCGTGGCCGAGTCTATGGTGGATTTTGTGGTGATGCTGCGCAACTTCAAAATGCAGGCTCCCACCGAATCGTATGACAGCGTCTTCCGGGCGGCGATAGACCCCAAACGCCATCCCCTCTATCAAAACCTGCTGCGCAAAACCCAGGGCGACGAGAAATTGGCCGAACGCCTGATCCAATACGAACAACGCCGCAACCCTTATGCCACCCGCGAAGAGTTGATCGCCAACGCTATCGCGCGTTGGGAACGGGATAACCGTTAACCACGCTGTCGCGTTACCCATTTCTCATTTTCATTTCTCATTACTCATTTCCAATTTCCAATCGCCAACACACAAAGGAGCTATTCTATGTCAAAATTCAAAGTCGGTATCATCGGCTGCGGCCGACCCTGGAACACGGCGGGCGCGACGGGTTACGGGATGGCCCACGCGCACGCGGCAGGCTACGAAGCCTCGCCCGACGCGGAGATCGTCGCGGCGGCGGACATCAGCCAGGAAAACCTCGACGCCTTCTGCGCCGAGCATGCCGTCCCACACGGCTACCTGAGCGCGGACGAGATGTTCGCCAAAGAGCGGCTCGACATCGTGAGCTTATGCCTCTGGCCACACCTCCACGCGCCAATGACGCTCAAGGCCGTAGCCGCGGGCGTCAAGGCCGTCCACTGCGAAAAGCCGATGGCCCTCACCTACGGCGATGCGCAGGCGATGGTCGCGGCCTGCGACGCGGCCGGCGTTCAACTCACCTTCAACCACATGCGGCGCTTCGGCGCGCCCTTCCGCAAGGCGCAGGCGATGCTGAAGGCCGGCGACATCGGCGAATTGGAACGCCTGGAAGCGTTCACCGCCAACCTCTACGACTGGGGCACGCACTGGTTCGACATGTTGTTCATGTTCAACGACGAAGCTCCGGTCGAGTGGGTCATCGGCCAAATAGACGCGCGCGGCGGCGGCACGATCTTTGGCGCGCCGCTGGAAGGGCAGGGCCTCAGCCAGTTCAAATTCAAAAACGGCGTGCTGGGGCTGATGATCACCGGGCAAGCCAACAACGGCCTGCGCAGCGCCGGGTGCGCCATCCGGCTCGTCGGGTCGGAAGGGATCATCGAGATCGGCGTGAGCCACGACGTACCGTTGCGCCTGCACAACGTCTTCACCTGCGGGATGTGGCAAACTATCGAGGTCAGCGGCGGCATCCACGGCAGCGGGCAAGACTTGCACGTCCTGGGCATCCTCGATCTGATTGACGCGCTCAAGACCGGGCGCGAGCCGGAATTGTCGGGCCATCGCGCGCTGCAAGCCACCGAGCTGATCTTCGCCACCTACGAATCCAGCCGGCGCCGCGCCCGTGTGGACTTGCCGCTGGATACCGAGGACTCCGCGCTGATCACGATGATCAATGCCGGCGACGTGGTCCCCTGGTACGACGGCTACGTGGCAGCCAACGGCTTGCGCTTTCACTACTGGCGCACCGGCGGGGATAAGCCGTCGGTTGTCCTCTGCCACGGCTTCAGCGACAACGGCTTGTGCTGGC
Source organism: Anaerolineae bacterium (assembly GCA_034429475.1). Classification (GTDB taxonomy): domain Bacteria; phylum Chloroflexota; class Anaerolineae; order B4-G1; family SLSP01; genus JAKQHY01. Next base: position 7,739 of record DAOUGD010000204.1, on the reverse strand, counting down.
TGCCCGTTGCCCGCGCGCTGGAGGCGGATTACGACGTGATTATGCTCGACGCGCGCGGCCACGGCCTCTCGGACGCGCCGGAGGACGGCTACACCACCGAAGATCGCGCCGCTGACCTCGCGGCCTGCATCCGCGCCCTCGGCCTGGAAAAGCCCGCCGTGCTCGGCCACTCGATGGGCGGGGCAACGGCGGCCTATGCGGCGTACAAATACCCGGAGTTGATCGGCAAGGCGTTGCTCGAAGACCCCGCCTGGTGGGACGACAACCCGCACCAGCCGATGACGGAGGAGGAGCGCCAGACCTTTGTGGAGGAACGCCGCGCCGGCATCCTCGCACAGAAGAGCAAATCCCGCGAGGCGCTCATGGCGCAATGCCGCAAGGATTGCCCCGCCTGGGCGGAGGAAGAGCTGGGGAACTGGGCCATTTCCAAGCAGCAGATGAGTCCTTACGTCATCGGAATTTTTGAGCAGCAGCGCCCCCCCTGGCGCGAGATGGTCGCCGAGATCCGTTGCCCCGTGTTGCTCATCACCGCCAATGTGGAGCGGGGCGCCATCGTCACGCCCCCGATGGCGGAAGAGGCTGCGCGCATTGCCCCGCACCTTCAAGTCGCGCCCATTCCTACCGCCGGTCACAACGTCCGCCGCGAAGACTTTCCGGCATATATGGCGGCGGTGAAAGCGTTCTTGCATAATTCATAGTCGTAAAACGTGAAACGTAAAACGTGAGGCTTACCCAGTAAAACTATTACGTTTTACGTTTCGCGTTTTACGTCTTCACGTTTACGGTGTACAATTTCAACATCATCCAAAGAATAAAGGAGTAAGACTCATGACCGAACCACACGGCAGTGTCGCCGGCGTCCATCATGATCATCATGTCCAGTTTTACGGCATCTCTACCTGTATCTGGTGCCGCAAGACGCGACAGTATTTGGAGGAAAACTCCGTTGCCTTCGATTTTGTCTACGTAGACTTGTTGGAGGGCGACGAGCGCGAGGCGGTGAAGGACAAGGTGCGCGTCTGGAATCCGCGCGTCTCGTTCCCCACCGTCGTCATTGACGACCAGGAGTGCGTTATCGGTTTCAAGACTGACGAACTCAGGGAGCGGCTGAAGTTATGAACACGCCGCCGGTGCCATCGGAAGCGATCATCAGTCGGTATCGGGAGCTTAACGACGATGCTCGCGCCGCCGGTTACAACCTCAACCCCGATAAGAGCTTCACTCTGGGGCTGGTGGAGGGGCTGTTGGTCAACGAGCAGCGTTACGGTTATCCCGCGTGTCCCTGTCGCCTGGCGGAGGGCGTCCGCGAGAAAGACCTTGACCTCATCTGCCCCTGCGACTACCGCGACGACGATCTGGGCGACTTCGGCGCGTGCTATTGCGCGTTATACGTCTCCGACGCGGTGCGTGACGGGCAGCAGGAGTTGGAGCCGATTCCCGACCGCCGCCCGCCCGGCGGCCCTGCGGCGGCGCTCAGGGCAGGCCCAACGGCGCAGTCGCCAACTTCGGCCGAGCCGGCTCACGAGGAAGAGTTCGTCGGCTTCACGCGCAGCGGCATCCCGGTGTGGCGCTGTAAAGTCTGCGGCTATCTCTGCGCGCGGCCCAAACCGCCGCTCAAATGCCCGATCTGCCAGGCTGACCGGGATCGGTTCGAGCGATTCGCTTGAGAATGGAACACGGAAAAACGCAGAATAACACCGAATATATTTAAGAAAATCCGTGTTTGTCTGTGTCCTGTAAAAAAGGCGCGGCCTTGAATGCACGTTCAAGGCCGCGTTGTGTTGTGTCGTTTGAATTCCCTCAATTGGCTGACAAAAAAACGAGTGTGCGCCGGTTACGTGGCAAACGGCAGCCAGAGAGTGAAGGCGGCGCCCGGATGTTCGGGGGGAGCGGCGGCCGTCGGGCTTTGGACGGTGACGTGACCGCCATGCAGCTCGATGATTTCCTTGACGATGGATAGACCCAATCCGGCGCCGGGATGCAGCAATTGGGGTGCCTTTCCTCGATAGAACCGCTCAAAGATGTGGGGCAACTCGTCGGCGGGGATGCCGATGCCGGTATCGGTGACGACGATGGTGGCCCAATCCCGGTCGGCATCCTTCTGAACGCCGACGTCTACTTGGATCGCGCCGCCGCGAGGGGTGTAGTGAATCGCATTCAACAGCATGTTGTCCAGAACCTGTTCCAACCGCTGAGGGTCCACCAGGGCTGCCGGCGCCAACTCTGTTTGGTGGTAGGTCAGGGTCAACCCCCGTTCTTGTGCCAGGCGCGCGTGTTTTTCAACGATGGCCGCAAGCAGCGCGTTGAGGGGTGTCTGCTTGGGGTGTATCTCCACGCGCCCGGCGTCAAAGTGAGAGATTTCCTGAATGTCTTGCACCAGTTGCGCCTGGAGGTCGGCTTCGCGGATGATCTTTTCCAGGTAGAGGTTTATCCTGGCCGGGAACTGTTGGAGCAGGTGTGCATAAAGCTGAATGGTTGTCACCGGGGTGCGCAGTTCGTGGGAGATGTCGGTGATGAAGCGGGTCTTCATACGGTCCAATGTCCGCAGGGGAGTGATGTCGTGCAAGTCAATGACGACGTTGCCGGTCTCCTCTACCGGCGTTGCCCGCAGTTCCAGGTCCAATCCCTTCAATTCCACCACGATGGCGGCGAGGCGCGCCCCGCTTGGCTGCGTCACACCGGCTTCGTGTACCAATTCCTGGATGGCCTGCTGCAACCGGGCTACATCGGCCAGCGATAGGCTGTGTTGTAACCATCCCTGCGCGACCGGATTGGCCTGGAGGATATTTCCTTCCCAATCGGCCACGATAATTCCATCGGCGACGCTGCTGAGGATCGCCTCCAGCCGGGCATATTGAGCTTCCCGTTCGGCAGTGCGTTCCTGGACGCGTTGTTCCAATACGTCGGTGTACGAGCGTAACCCATCATACAGCCGTGCGTGTTCAATGGCAACGGCGGACTGTCCGGCGAAGGCCCGGAGCCACTGCGCGTGGGTGGCATCGAAGGCCCCCGCGCGCGCGCTGTCTACGTTGAGGAAGCCGACGATTTCGTTCCCGATGCGGATGGGCGCGCCCACGTAGGCCCGTTGCCAGCTTAATTCCTGGTGTTTTTGCCACAGGGGGTGCGTGCGGGTGTCGGCAATCACCAGCGGCTCGCCGGTGCTTAGCATGTATTGTAAGGTGGGGTAGTGCTCCAGGGGAAATGTTTGCCTAACAATATCGGCATACGAATGGGTATATTCATGCCATCGCGCTATGTGCGCCATGCCGGGGGGGGCCACCAACATGATATTGCACGCATCCCCCTCGACCATACGCTCTACCTCTTCCAGGATGCGGTCGAGCACCAGGTCCGGTTCAAGGGCGCTGGTGACGGCGGTGGTGGCTTTCACCAGCGCCTCGGCCAGTGCGCGCTGCCCACGTTCCGCCTGGAGCAGGTTGGCGTTGCGGATGGCGATGGCAGCTTGCGTCGTCAACAAATTCAACAACTCGGCGTCGGTGGTAGAAAAGGTGCGCGGTGAATTCGTCGAGATGGCTAGCACTCCCAGGATTTCCCCTCCCCATTGCACCGGCACCCCGATGAGGGCGTGGCCTGCCACTTGGTCGTATTGTGTGGAGCGCCCGGCCCACTGGTGGTAGTCGTCCACCACCAGTGGCATACCGGTCTCCCAGACTTTGCCGGAGAGACCTTCGCCGCGACGCAGTGTGCTGCCGATCATAGGGTTTTCAAAGCCGATGGCCGCCACCCATTCCAAAGCATCCAAATCGGGCCGATAGAGAAAGAAACCACCCCGCTGGGCCTCCAATAGCCGCACGGCATGAAGCGTCATAGAATGTAAGAGTGTTTTTAGATCCAGTTGGGCTGTCAGTTCCAGCCCAATTTGGCGCAACGTCTCCAATTGTGTCGTGCGCCGTTGGATTTCGCGCTCTGCTTTGAGGCGCTCAATGATGTCGCGGCTGACGCTGAAAAGCGCCTCCTGGTTGTTCCACCGTCCGCGCGTAATGTGTGTTTCTACCGGGATGAGGTCGCCATTTCGGGTTTGCAAGGGGATAGTACACACCTCAGTTTTACCGGCGAGAATGTCGGCCACAAGAGCCGCGGCGGCTTCCCGTTGCTCTGGCGGTGGGATCATCAGGATAGAATTGCCCACCAACTCTGTTTCAGCATAGCCAAGCCGCCGGCAGACGGTTGGATTGACCTGGATTATCACGCCCTGTGTATCCAGCACAAAGAGAAACTCTTCTAATGAGTTAAACAGTGTTTGCAGGTTCTCCTGGCTTTGTTGCAGCGCCGTTTCCGCTTTCGCATGGGCAATTGCCGCGCCAATTTGGACGGCAATGGTTTCCAACACGGTACGGGAAGATTCCGGTACAGTTTCAAAGGTATGGGAAGCGATATTGAGACAAGCGATAGGGCGGCCCTTGTGGGCGATAGGCAAAACGGCGATCGCCCGCAATTCTTCCTGATACTTAACCATGTCCTTCGGAACGTCCACCTGGGCGTAACTGGTGTAGATGGGCCGGCCAGCCATCACTAGCTGTGCCTGAGGTGTGTCTGCCGTATAATGCGAGGTTTTGGCGATGAAAGCGTCTGGCAAGCCCTGATGACTGACCAGGTTGACAGCGCCGGTTGCATTGTCTATCAAGTAGATACCGCCACAATCCAACTCCGAGAGTCGAATCGCGGCGGACAGGCAGATTGACAGAGTCTCAGCCAACCCGTGGTGCGCGCTCAGCTCCACCCCCAGGTCGCGTTGCGCCCGCAGCAAGTTTGCGGCGCAGACGCATGGTTCTTCTTCGTACTCGGCATCTTCGGTCTGTGTGGTCTGGAAGTCCATGATTTCCTCAGTTCTTCCCGCGCGTTCTTTGTGATCTGGTTACTGTCACGCAGTATTCGCCATTAGCACACCGATGATTGAAATCATCGGTTGCTAGACAAAGTGCGTTAAAAACGCACTCAATCCACCGTCGTGCGACTGGTTTTTAACCTGTTTTAACGGGTTTTCCGTATCAGCCTGCGAATTCATTCACAGGGGATATGGCGGCGAAGACTTCATAACACTAACTGATCTGCGGTGAATGTTTCCTTTTTGCACAAGAGTCATACACTAATTTTTATGAATGATACGCCACTTGCGCCATTCTTCAAGCGATCTATGATTTTATTAAGGGGAGGCGGTTGGAATTGCAGAGAAGTGAACCGTAGTGTGCTGAAATGGAGGTGACTATGACCAAGTACCATAGAAAAGTATGGCGATCCTTGTTTCTGGTCGGTGTTGTTCTCTGGCTGCTCTGCCGGCTGGCGACCGTCGCCCTGGCCGACGACCGGCGCGTGGCCGGAAACGCTTCGGAAATCCGCCCTATTCCGGCAGCCGCGCGGCTATACCCGCAGACGATTATCACGTCCACCTACCTTTACCTGCCGTTGGCGCTGAAGGCTTTCTCCCTTGATGTTCCGCCGTCCCCCCCCAGCAACATCCGCGCTACCCCCATCAGCTACAGCCAGGTCCGCCTTGAGTGGCGCGACAACGCTTTCAACGAAACGGGCTTCATTGTCTACGAAGGCAACAACTTGCTCGTTACCCTCGACCCTGATGTTACCAGTTACATCGCCGGCGGCTTTGAGCCGGGGTCCTATCATTGTTTCGCCGTCCGTGCATTTAACGCCAATGGGGTGTCTGAGTGGACCGGCTGGACGTGTACCGTGACATTGCCGCGCGGCCAGGTTTGTACGGAAGGCCTGATCAACGGCGGATTTGAATCCGATGTGGGCTGGGAATTTCCTCTCACAGAATATCCCGCGAGCTACACCACCGCCAGGTGGCGCAGCGGGGCGCGCGCCGCGCGCACCGGCGTTGTAGCGCCCACTGCCAACATAACGAGCTACTCTTCGGTGCGCCAACCGATCACGGTGCCGGCCACGGCCCTCACCACCACGCTCAAACTGTGGCTCTATCACCAAAGCAGCGAGGTCATCGCCCACTCTCCCCCTGCGCCTCCCGCGCCGAATACGCCGCTGGAAAATGCAGTGGCCCGCGCCGGCGACGTTCAATACGTCCTCATCCTCAGCCCTAACGATGTGGTCTTGGAGACCCTCTTCTGGGATCGCCGTAATGACCGGGCCTGGCAGTACTACCAATATGACCTGCACGCCTACACCGGTCAGAATATCAAGCTCCACATTGGAACCTACAATGACGGCCAGGGTGGCATCACCGCCATGTACGCGGACGACGTCTCCTTGGAAATCTGCGCGCCGGAGTAAAAAGGAAACTTCCCGGAAGCAACCAACTTCCGGGAAGTTTTCTCTTTGCCTCACAACCCCAACCGGAAAAACTCATTGGCGTTGCCGAACAGCCAGGCATACGCCACTTCTTTGGCCTCGTCCAGCCCCAGGTACTCGCTCTCGACCATCTCCGCGAGCGCGATGGCGATGTTGTCGCGCGCAATGGCCGCGTGCGCCCAGGCGCGGTCCGCATTGCCGCCGAAGTCGGAGCCGTAACCGTGAATCTTGCCGTGCGGCACGCTCGAAAGCGCCTGCTTGAAGAGGGCCTGGCAGTAGATCGGGTCAATGATGTTCGCCCAGCAGAAATCCAGATGCACGTTGGGATAGTTCTTGGCCAGGTAGAGCCACTCCCCGCCGTAGGGCCAGTTGGCGTGGAAGAGGTCGAAGCGCACGTTGCGGTGCAGTTCCAGCACGCGCGTCAGCCCCACCGCGTTGGTTTTGGCGATGTCGTTGCGAATCCCGGCCATGTGCCCCGTGTGGATTTGGACGGGCAGGTCCAGGTCGCGCGCCATCCGCAGAAATTCGTGGAAGAGGAAGTCGTCCAGCGGCTTGACGCCGTCGGGATACGCCGCGCTGCGGCGTGGGTCTTCCATGAACCAGTTGAAGACCGCCTCCGCTTCCGCGCGGGTGGGGTTGCCGTAGGTGAGGGGGCGCTCATACGCGCTCTGATCTTTATACTCCTGAACGCAATTGTTCACAGTTTTTTAGCCTCAGTACACGCATTGTACTATCAGAAGTGACCCTGCGCAATGTTGTGACAACCCCACAAGAGTGTTCGGCGACGTTGCCCCCTAGAATGTGTGAAAATGATCGTCAAAAGGCTTGAAACATCATAGGCACTTTTGCTAGAATAAGAGCATAGTGAGTCCTCAGCGACATCCACACAATGGCCGAGGTCTGCAACCATCGTCAGACCACCCCGGCAGCACGATTGGTTAGTCTGTTCCTGAAATAGGAACACACGAATGGGCGTTTCACGGTGTTTCGATTGTTCCACGGGTTAGTAAGCGAGCGTTTCACGAATAACGATTGTTTCACGGCTTGTTTCATCCTTCGTTCCCTGTGGCCTGGCTGCCCCACAGTCGAGCGTGCTCCGAGTTTAGCAGCTTCTGCACCGGAAGGCGCCTTCTTCTTTTCGTGGCCCACAAGGCCGCGCGGGCCGCAAGCCCTTGACCGGAGTCTCGGATGGCAAGTGGAGTGAATAGAAACGGCAGGAATGTCCGTTTCGGCGTGTCTGAACACGCGCCTATACAATTGAGAACAAGGAGGACAAGATTGTGGGAAGACCATCAATGATTCATCAGACGGAAATGGCCCTGCAAGCGATGTTTGTGCCGGGGGAGTCGCGGCAAGCGCACAAAGTGGCTGGTGATGCAGCGCAACACATCACCGGCATCGAGACGATGCGCAACTACGTTGGGTGTGGGTGCAAGTTCGCAGTGGCATGCCAGCGA
>DAOUGD010000203.1:0-7736 GCA_034429475.1 Anaerolineae bacterium | reverse complement strand
GGTGCGGCGCCTCAAGGTCGCGCGGCGTTTCGTCATTCATTGATATCATCCTCCTTTCATCAAGATTGGAATGAATGATACCCGATACCTGAGTTTAGAACAACCGTGCTAATTTAACATTGTCGAGCTACGATCCTTTCTGAAACCTGGCCCATCTCGGTGTGGCCGAAATACTTTCACGACTTGGCCGATGGTCGAATTGGCTTCAGCAACCGGCAGTGTGTGGATAGTCCGGCATTACGTTCGGGGATTTACGCAATTGGGAAAGATGGCAGTGGCTTGAGCTTGCTCTCACCATTACCAGCCATGGCGTGTTATTTTTCAAATGGCACTTGGGATGTACGGAGTTCCGGTCAAATTGCATGGACGCCGGATGGCTCTGCCTTTTTGTACTTTGAAAGAGATTGGCAAACCACCGATCAAACCAATCTCTTGCTGGGATTGACGGACGGTTCCGTGTTATGGGACATACGCGACGTGCTTGGAGGGGCTACCGATTTCCAATGGCGAACGAGGGTGGATTAAACCAGGTGAGCCAGATTCGCTTTCCAGTTTGACAACTATACAACAGGAGGATACCCATGAACCACAGACTCACATTCTTTTTGCTCGTAGCCTTGCTGCTACCAATTGCCGGGCCGGTGCAAGCCGCGCCGCAGGCGCAGACTTACTACGTCTCTACGTCTGGCAGCGACGCCAACGACGGCCTTTCGCCGGACGCGCCGTTTGCGACCATTGGCCACGTCAACGGCCTGGCACTACAGCCCGGCGACAGCGTCCTGTTCAAGTGCGGCGACGTGTGGCGGGCCGACTCGCTCGTCATCGCCCGCTCCGGCACGGCGAGTGCGCCGATCACGTTTGGGGCGTATCCTGCCGGGTGTGCGACGCCACCGGTGCTTTCCGGCGCGCAGCCCATCGTCGGCTGGACTTCGGCCGGCGCCAATCTCTACATGGCAAATCTGGCGGCGGGCGGCAACGCGGGCAAGTTTGCCTACGGCGTCAACCAGCTTTTCCGCAACGCCACGCGCCTGCCGATGGGCCGCTGGCCCAACCTCGACGAGGGAGACGCCGGATATGCCACCATTGACGCGCAGCCGGGATCGGCGCAAATCCGCGACAACGAACTGCCCGCGCGGAATTGGAACGGCGCGGTGGCGCACATCCGGGGGATGCGCTGGTACATCCTCAACCGCAAGGTGACGAATACGTCGGGAACGACGCTCACTTTCAGTGAGAGCAACGACTGTTGGGGCGGCTGCACCGGTTGGGGCTACTTTCTCAACAACCATCTGGGGACGCTCGACCGCGAGGGCGAATGGTATTACGACGCCGCGACGCAGCAGGTCTATCTCTACACCACCACGGCTCCCACCGACAACCAGATTGAGGGTTCTGTCATCCTGGAGGACGACGACCGTTCCTGGGGCGGCATTCTTCTGGGCAAAGACCTTTACGCCGCTGCCTCCTACGTAGTTATCGAGCATCTGGACGTTCGCCGGTGGTTCCGCCACGGCATCGCCACACCCACCAACCTGCATCCCTACGAGAACAGCTACGTGACCATCCGCGATTGCGCCATCCGCGATGTGGACGATACCGGCATCAACTTGGCGACGTGGGTGTGGGAGGCTGCGGACGGCGCGGACGGCTGGCGCGGCGGCAATCACATGACGGTGGAGAACAACGTGATCGAGCGCGCCAACAGCCGGGGCATTGATACCTACGCCAAGAATTCCACCCTTCAGGGCAACGTCATCCGGGACGTGGGCCGGATCGAGAATTTAGGGGCGGCGGGGATGGGCTGCTCGGTAGAGGATTACGGCGGCTCTTGCACGGAGGATGGCGACGGCATCCGTATCAAGGTAGATAAGAGCGCCGACTCCGCCCACCACAACACCGTAGCGTACAACCGGCTGGAGCGCATCGGCCACAACGGCATAGACGTGTTTGGGCACACCAACACGCTTGCGTACAACGTCATCGAAAATGCGTGCTACTCCAAAGGCGACTGCGGCGGCGTCCGCACGTTTGGCCGCGATAATCTGAGCAGCACGCCGGTGTACGATCTGACCTTTATTCAGAACATCATCGTGAACACCCTCGGCAACACCGACGGCTGCAAACCGGACTTCAAGTCCCTGTTCGGATTCGGCCTGTACATTGACAACTACTCCCGCAACGTCGCCCTCACCGGCAACACGATCATCAGTTCCACGGCGGCCGGCATCCTCTACCAGAATTCCACGGGGAACGCCTCCGGCAACACCCTCTTCCACAACGGCCTGGGTTTCCCCTGGGCGTCCCAAATCGCGCTTTCCGAGAGTCCCACGCGCGTAGGGCTGAGCGGCAACGTAGTGGTCGGGAGCGCGGAGAACATCTTCACGCTGGGTGCGGAACGCACGCACCTCACGGCGTCCGACAATAACTACTTTTTCCAGCCCTACATGGCCGCCCACATCAACGTGGGCGGCAGCAAAACGCTGGCCCAGTGGCAGAGTTACAGCGGGTTGGACGCCCATTCTCACGAAACCTGGTACACGCAGGCGTCCGGCGAACCGCCGCTCGCGCGGATTTTCTACAACGACACGTCCGCCGCCAAAACCATTGACCTCGGATACCGGCGTTACCGCGATCTGGATCAGGCGGACGTGGTCGGCAGCCTGACCCTCGCCCCCTTCGCCTCGCGGGTGTTGGTGCTTTCCGGGGAGATGCCCGATCTGGTTTTGACGATGGCGCTCGACGGCTCCTCGGCGGTCATCCCCAACACGCCCGTGACGTACACCCTCACCGTCGCCAACCAGGGAACGGCCCCGGCTGCTGCCATTGTCCTCACAAACACCCTGCCGGCGTTCATCGCCGATCCCGTGTGGACGGCGTCGGGCGCGCTGGCGGGCGTCACCACCCGGCCCGATGTCCCCCTCGTATGGGACGTTCGCGCCCTAGGCCCCGGAAGCACGGGCACAATTACCGTCACGGCCAGGTATACGTCTACCGTTCAGACTGGACAGGCCTTCGCTCTGACTGCCAGAATTTACACCCCTGCCCCCGAAGCCGATCTGACCAACAACACCGCCTTGTTAGCCCTGGGCGAGTGGCAAAAGGTCTATTTGCCGATGGTGACACGCAACTGAACCCTATTGCGAGGGAAATAGCTACTATGTTGAAGAGAATTTTCTTGTTAACTCTGTGCCTGATAGCAACCTCATGCACCGTAGGTGTCGTTGAGCGAGACCGGCTGACGCCGGATTCCAGCGTATTGCCGACGCCTGGAATGGCAACGTCTCCGCTTGCTTCCCCACAGCCGACCGAAGTTGCTGCTTCCCCTACACCCACACCGCCGAGGTCTATGGCCACCGTATTGCCTTTGCCCGTCGCTACTCCCATTGCGTCACCCGTTATAGCCAGGCGCACGACAATCCCAACGCCTCTCGAGGCGCAAAACGTAGAGCTGATCGGCCAAGTAGCGCTTGACGCGGCGGCGGATGTGGCTGTATCGGGCAGTTATGCCTATGTAGCAGACATAGAGACTGGGTTGCGCATTGTGGACATATCCTCCACCACAGTCATTGGTAATCTCCCTTTACAAGACGAGGCTCACATAGATAGAAACCCCGGTCTGAGTAGTCCCGCCGTTGGCGGCATGGGGGGGGCGGAGGTGGTCAAAATCCAGGGGGACTATGTATACGTGTTGGGTGGTGGAGGGTTACGAATCATTGACGTTACTAATCCGGTAAAGCCCATTGAGCTGAGCCAGTATTCGGTGGGCAACGTCTTCGACGTTGTCCCGGGTTACTTGTATTTTGCCACCGATGAAAAAATATGCACTGTAGATGTTGCCGATCCACGCCACCCAATTGAGGTTGGCTGTGTGAACGTTGATTTTGTTATGACGGCAGATATTGCCGTCGCCGGGAATTATGCTTACGTGGTGGATGGCGCAGCTTTCCATATAGTTGATATTACAAACCCTACGGCGCCCGATCTTATTCACACTTCCGATCTTGAATTTGCTTATAAGGTGAGCATCGCCGGCGACTACGCTTATGTTGTTCAGGACTGCAATCGGTTTGGCAATCCTTGCGGGTGGTATAATGTCAATCTCTCCATTCTCGATATTTCTGACCCCAACGCGCCGGTTCATGTCGGAACTTATTACCCAGGATATGGATATATTGGTGATATATCCGTGAATGGACAATATGCTTACTTGACGCTTGCCGGATTAAGTCGCTTACAAATCGTAGATGTATCCAACCCTGCCGCTCCTACATTAGCGGGATATTACGGAACGTTCGATTGGGGAGTGGGGGGGATTGCGACGCAAGATAATATGGTTTATGTTGCCGGCGGCGATGCCGGATTCCTTATTTTCCATTTTACGGAGACTGCCCATAGTACCCTTGTTCCTATCGAAATAACCACCCCCATCCCCGGCAAATGGTATCGCATCACAACAGCCGAAGGTCTCTGTACCGACTGGCCTTTGCTGATCGGTTCCGGGTATATCGGCGCCGACGACCATACAATATGCTATTCGTTAGCCGCATCGAGCGGGTTGCCGTGGCCCGCCTTAACGACTCTCATTGGCCGCCCGCTTGCGGCAAGTTGGTGCTGCGGACTCATCACAGATGCCGGGACATGCGATTACAACGGTTTGGAGTTGCGATGTGAGCTATCGCCTGGCGAGATATACGCAGCCGCATGGCATGAGTCTACCCCGATCTATATGCTAGGTACATCTGTCAAGTATGCTCAACAAACGTATGACATCGCCAGGTTCACCGATGGGAACGACGCCCGTCCCATCTGGCTTGTGGTCAGTAACGTCGAATCCATGGGAGCGATTTGGGTGGGAACGAATGGCTATGGCGTCATTGTCATTCACCTTGAGAACGGAGAAATGACACAGTATACCACGGCCAACGGCCTACCAGGCAACATCATTCACGACGTTACAACCGTCCCGGTTGACCACTACGGTTATACTGATGTAGTGTGGATCGCTACCGACCAGGGGCTTGTGCGTTGGGATGGTATGCAATGGACAACGTACACCACCGCCGATGGTCTGCCATCCAATGATATTCGCGGGGTGTCCTCCAACCGATACCATACCATCTGGGCCGCGACTGCGGGCGGTGCGGCCTACTTCAATGGGCAGACCTGGTATGCTTTTACACCCGAAAATGGATTGCCCACCGGCGACCTCAACGGCGTGCAGGCGCAGCCAGGAGGAGAAGTCTGGTTCAGCACCCGTGGCAACGGGCTGTTAGTGTTTGTCCCGGCAAACTAGATGAAACCTGCTTTACTTTCAAAAATCGCCCCCTTCCAAACAATTTCTCGGAAGGGGGCTTCTCATTTCGCTCACTCGCTTTTTCGCTGATCCGCTGATTCGCCGATCCGCCGATCCGCCTACTCCAACGCCTTCTCCGCCACCGCCTTCTCCGCGTATGCCACGAAGTCGGCCACCGGCATAGCGCCCAGGTCTTTGCCGCTGCGCAGCCGCACGGCGACCGCGCCTGATTCCACCTCTTTGTCGCCGATGACGAGCATGTACGGCACCTTCATCAACTGCGCCTCGCGGATTTTGGCGTTCATCCGTGACGTTGACACGTCCGTGCTGACACGGAAGTGCGCCTGGCGCAGCCGATCTTCCACCTGCTTCGCGTACTCGATGTGCCGGTCGGCAATGGGGATGACGCGCATCTGCTCCGGCGCAATCCACACCGGGAACGCGCCGGCGTAGTGCTCCACCAGGATGCCGAAGAAGCGCTCCAGCGAGCCGAGCAGCGCGCGATGCACCATGTAAGGCCGGTGCTCCAGGCCGTCCTCGCCCACATACGTCATATCGAATCGCTCCGGCTCGTTGAAATCGAACTGGATCGTCGTCAACTGCCACTCGCGGCCCAGCGCGTCCTTGATCTTGAGGTCAATCTTCGGGCCGTAGAACGCACCGCCGCCCTCGTCTATCTGGTAGACCAGCCCCTCAGCATTGATGGCGCGCAGCAGCGATTCCTGCGCCTGTTCCCACCGCGCCGGTTCGCCCACCGCTTTCTCCGGGCGCGTCGAGAGATAGGCCTCGATCTGCTCGAACCCGAAAGCGCGCAGGAGCGCCAGCGAGAAGCGCAGCACGCGCAGCGCCTCCCCCTCGATTTGTTCTGGCGTGCAGATGATGTGCGCGTCGTCCTGCGTGAAGCCGCGCACGCGCATCAGCCCGTGGAGCACGCCGCTCTTCTCGTAGCGGTAGACCGTGCCGAGTTCGGCCCAGCGCAGGGGCAGCTCGCGGTAGGAGCGCAACCGCGTCTTGTAGATCAGGATGTGGAAGGGGCAGTTCATCGGCTTGATGTAGTAATCCTGCCCGTCCACGTCCATCGAGGAGTACATACTTTCCTTGTAGAAGTCGAGGTGGCCGGACGTTTCCCACAGCCACGACTTGCCGATATGCGGCGTGTAGACAAAATCGTAGCCGCCCTCAATGTGGCGATCCCGCCAGAAGTCCTCGATCTCCTTGCGCATGATCGCGCCGCGCGGATGCCAGTAGGCCAGCCCCGGCCCGGCTTCCTCGTGGAAGGAGACCAGGTCGAGTTCGCGGATCAGCCGCCGGTGATCGCGCTTCTTCACCTCTTCCAGCCAGTCCAGGTACGCCTTCAACTCCTGGGGCGACTCAAACGCCGTGCCGTAGATGCGTTGCAGCATCGGGCGCTTCTCGTCGCCGCGCCAGTACGCCCCGGCGACGTTGAGCAGCTTGATGGCCTTCGGGTTGATTTCCCGCGAGTTGGCGACGTGCGGCCCCCGGCACAGGTCCGTGAACGGCCCGCTCTTGTAGGTGGAGAGCTTGGGCGCCTCACTGACGGGATTGCCGTCCTCGTCCACGCCGCCGGCCAGGATGCCGTCAATCAATTCCAGCTTGTAGGTCTGATGGGCGAATAGCGCGCGCGCGTCCTCCGCGTTGATCTCCTGGTAGACGAAGTCGTGTCGAGCGGCGATCAATTCTCGCATCCGCGCCTCGATCTGCTCCAGGTCTTCCAGGGTGAGCGCGCGCGGCAGGTCGAAGTCGTAGTAGAAGCCGTTTTCGATGGGCGGCCCAATGGCGATCCCGGCGTCAGGAAACATCTCCAACACGGCAGCGGCCATCATGTGCGCCGCCGAGTGGCGAATCCGGTACAATTGACTGTCGTGATAGTCAGCGGAACTTGTAGCGTTCATGGTGTTGCCTCCTGAATTAAAGTAAAGGGTAATGGGAAATGAGTAATGAGTAATGGGAAATGAGTGCCAATTGCCAGTCACTCATTACTTCTTACTCATTTCTTCTTTCCCCCAATAGAAAACGCCCCGCATCTCTTGGGACGCGGGGCGTTGCGTGGTTCCACCCAAGTTCCGAATGAAGTCATTCGGCACTCGACGGCTGTAACGGGCTTACCCGAAGGTCTTTACTTGGATTTCCTTTCCAGACCTCGCTCGCGGGGGGTTTTCGCCGGGTTTGGGAAGCTGATGGCTGCTTCCACGGAGGCGGCTCTCAGTCAGTGACCGCCCTTCTCTGTCGTTGTCTGCCGGATACTCGTCCCGCTTGACGCTTTTGCGACTATGGTGATATTATAACCGTGTTTGCGAAAATCTGCAAATCAATTACACAACAGGGGTGCGTTTCACAAAAAGGGCAATCTGGCTACCGCCTGTCAGGTGCGGCTGAAGCCGCGATTTGAGCGGTGATTTTTCGTGACCGCGCGCAGCGCGGT
>DAOUGD010000202.1:0-2275 GCA_034429475.1 Anaerolineae bacterium | reverse complement strand
GCGCGGCCTTCCAACCGGAATACTTATCAAAAAAAAAGAGAGGCGAGCCTGGCTCGCCTCTCTTTTTTTGCTAACTTGCGTCGGTTTAGTACATACCGCCCATATCGCCCATACCACCGCCGGGGCCGCCTGCCGGAGCAGCCTTCGGTTCGGGGATGTCGGTGATGAGCGCTTCGGTGCTGAGCACCATCCCGGCGACCGAGGCAGCGTTGAGCAGCGCGCCACGGGTCACTTTAGCGGGGTCAATGATGCCGACTTCCAGCATGTCCACGTACTCGCCACTGATGACATCGTAGCCGATGTGCGTGTTGCCGGTCTCGGCGTGCTTGCGGCGTACTTCGGCCAGAATCACGGCGCCATCCTGCCCGGCGTTCTCCGCGATCTTGCGGACGGGCATTTGCAGGGCCTGGCGCAGAATGACCACACCGGTCTGCTCGTCGGCGTATTCCATCTTGAATTCGTTCAGCGCCTTGAGGGCGTTGATGAGAGCCACACCACCGCCCGGTACGATGCCTTCTTCCACGGCAGCTCGGGTCGCGCTCAGCGCGTCCTCGACGCGGTGCTTCTTTTCCTTCAGCTCGGTCTCGGTCGCCGCGCCCACGCGGATGATGGCGACGCCGCCGGCCAGCTTGGCGAGCCGTTCTTGCAGCTTTTCCTTGTCGTAGTCGGAGGTCGAGCGGTCAATTTCGACCTTGATCTGCTCGATGCGCGCGCGGATCATCGAATCCTGCCCGTGCCCGTTGACAATCGTGGTGTCATCCTTGGTGGAGAGCACTTTGTCGGCGCGGCCCAGGTCTTCGAAGGTGGCGCTATCCAGCTTGCGGCCTTCTTTGTCGGTGATGACGTGCCCACCGGTCAGGGCGGCGATGTCCTGCAACATAGCCTCGCGGCGATCCCCGAAACCGGGGGCCTTGATCGCCAGGACGTTCAGCAGGCCGCGCAGCTTATTGACTACCAGGGTCGCCAGCGCTTCGCCGTCAATGTCCTCGGCCAAAATGACCAGGTTGCGGATGCCCCGCTGCACCAACTTCTCCAAAATCGGCACTAAGTCCTGCGCGGAGGAGATTTTCTTGTCGTGGATCAGGATGTACGCATCCTCGATCACGGCTTCCATCGTCTCGGCGTTGGTGACGAAATACGGGCTGATGTACCCACGATCAAACTGCATACCCTCGACGTACTCGGTCTCGAATTCCAGACCCTTGGATTCTTCCACGGTGATGACGCCGTCTTTGCCGACTTTGTCCATCACTTCGGCGATGAGGTCGCCGATGACGCGATCCTGCGCGGAAATGGAGGCCACGTTGGCAATGTCGGCCTTGGTGTTGACCTCGACCGCGGCGCCCTTGAGCGCTTCCGCGACTTTCTCGGCGGCTTCGAGGATGCCTTTCTTAATGAGCATCGGGTTCGCGCCGGCCGCGACGTTCTTCATGCCTTCCTCAATGAGGACGTGCGCCAACAACGTGGCGGTGGTGGTGCCGTCGCCCGCGATGTCGTTCGTCTTGGTGGCGGCTTCCTTGAGCAACTGCGCCCCCATGTTCTCGAAGGGGTCCTGCAACTCAATTTCCTTAGCGACCGTCACACCGTCGTGGGTGATGGTGGGGGAACCCCATTTCTTATCCAACGCCACATTGCGGCCCTTGGGGCCGAGGGTGGTCACAACGGCATTCGCCAGAACTTCCATACCGTGCTTCAGCGCGGCACGCGCATCACTCCCGAATTGTAATTGCTTAGCCATAGTCTATTTTTCCTCCTGAAAGTCTCTCTAGTCTTAACGTAGCCTTGCCGTTTACTCTACCACACCCAGAATGTCGTCCACGCGCAGAATGAGCAATTCCTGCCCGTCGCGGGTCTTGAAGGTGGTGCCAGAGTACTTGGCGTAAATGACGATGTCGCCGATATTCAAATTGGCATTTTTCTCTTCCTCGTCGTTCACTTCCGGCCCGATAGCCAGGACTTTGCCCTGCTGCGGCTTTTCCTTGGCGCTATCTGGCAACACCAACATCCCACCGGCGAAGGTCACTTCGTCTTCTTCAATGGGGCTGACAACAACGCGATCGTTAAGTGGTCGAATCTTAATACTCATTTTGCCTCCTCAGATTTATGTGATCTAACTTCTGGTGAATTTCTAGCACTCACCAGACTTGAGTGCTAACTACGCTCATTATCATAGCACAAACCCCAGGACTTGTCAAGCACTCGCAGGGGGAGAGTGCTAAAATCTAATGAAACTCTTATGTTTAATAATGGTGGTGCGGACGAAGTACGTCCGCAC
>DAOUGD010000201.1:0-6769 GCA_034429475.1 Anaerolineae bacterium | reverse complement strand
TTTTCGGGCGCAGCCCGAAAACGAAAAAACACCCTTTTTGTTTGCGGCTTTAGCCGCTTTTGCGGAGGTAACGAATGAACAAGAAAAGTGTGCGCGATGTTGATCTGAAGGGAAAGCGCGTGTTGATGCGCGCTGACTTCAATGTACCGATTAAAGATGGTGTGATCAGCGACGATAAGCGGATTAAGGCGACGTTGCCGACCATTCAATACGTCCTGGAGCAGGGCGCGGCGTTGGTGTTGATGTCGCACCTGGGTCGCCCGGCCGGGACAGGCTACGAGGCGGAGTTCAGCATGAAGCCGGTGGCGGAACGATTGGAAGCGCTGCTCGGCCAGCCCGTCAAGTTCGCGCCCGATTGTATCGGCGCGGAGGTCGAGGCGATGGCAGCCGCGTTGCAACCCGGCGAAGTGATGTTGCTGGAAAACGTCCGCTTCTACAAGGCTGAGACGAAGAATGACCCCAAGATTTCCGAACAACTGGCGAAGTTGGGCGAACTGTTTGTGATGGACGCCTTCGGCACGGCGCACCGCGCGCAATCGTCCACCGAGGGCGTGGCGCACTACTTGCCCGCCGTCGCCGGTTTCCTGATGGAGAAGGAAGTGGAATTCCTCAGCAAGGCAACCGAGGACGTGGCGCGGCCTTACGTCGTCATCCTGGGCGGCGCGAAGGTATCGGACAAGATTGCCGTCATCCAGAACATGCTGAAGCTGGCCGACAAGGTGCTCATCGGCGGCGGGATGGCGAACACGTTCTTCAAGGCGCAGGGCCTGGAGATGGGCGACTCGCTGGTCGAAAATGAGGTGCTGGACACCGCGAAGGTGCTTCTCGCCGAGGCCGGCGACAAGTTGGTGCTGCCGGTGGATGCGGTGGTCGCCAATGCATTTGACAACGATGCGCCCCGCAAAATTGTGCCTGTGACCGCGATTGAACCCGGGTGGCGAATGCTCGACATCGGCCCGGAGACGGTCGTCAAGTACGCCGATATCCTCAAGACGGCCAAGACGGTCGCCTGGAACGGCCCGATGGGCGTGTTCGAGATGGCGAACTTCGCCGAAGGCACCTTTGCCATTGCGCGCGCGCTGGCCGACCTGAATGCCGTAACCGTCATCGGCGGCGGCGACTCGGCCTCTGCCGTGAAGAAGGCCGGCGTCGCGGCCAAGATGAGCCACGTCTCCACCGGCGGCGGCGCGAGCCTGGAATTCCTGGAAGGCAAAGTGCTGCCCGGTGTGGCGGCGTTGCAAGATAAGTAAAACGTGAAACGTAAAACGTAAACATTATGATTACGTTTTACGCTTTACGTTTTACATACATTAAGGAGAGCTATGCGTAAACCCTTTATCGCAGGCAACTGGAAGATGTACAAGACCGTCGCGCAGGCGTTGGAACTGGTGGCGGGCCTGAAGCAGACGTTGGGCGACGTGCTGACGATGGACCTGGCCGTCTGCCCGCCGGCGACGGCGTTGGCGGCGGTCAGCGGCGCGTTGGCCGGCTCCAACATCGGCGTCGGCGCGCAGAATATGTACTGGAAGGACGAAGGTGCGTTCACGGGCGAGAGCTCGCCGGTGATGGTCAAGGAGTTGGCGCAGTACGTCATCCTCGGCCACTCGGAGCGGCGGCAGTTCTTCGGCGAGACGGATGAGACCGTCAACCTGAAGCTCAAGGCGGCGCTGGCGCACGGGATCACGCCCATCGTCTGCATCGGCGAGAGCCTGGAACAGAACAAGGCTGGCGAAACGGTGAGCTTTGTGGGCAGCCAGATGCGCGGCGCGTTCGCGGACATTTCGGCGGAGGACGCCGCCAAAGTCGTGCTGGCCTACGAGCCTATCTGGGCCATCGGCACCGGGCTGACGGCGACGCCGGAAGACGCGAACCGCATCATCAAAGCCGCCATCCGCGACGTGCTGACCGCGCTCTACGACGCCGCGACCGCCGAAGCGATCCGCGTGCAGTACGGCGGCAGCGTCAAGCCGGACAACATGGCCGACTTCATCGTCATGCCGGAAATTGACGGCGCCCTGGTCGGCGGCGCGAGCCTGAAGGTGGACTCGTTCACGGCGATTGTGAAGAATGCGCTCGCGGCGTTGACGTAAGCGGCGAAGCTGGAACCTGGAAGCTGGAAGCTCAGTGGGCTTCCAGCTTTTTGTTTGCGCTGTAACCTTCCGGGAAGCTCATAGCGGCCTGCAAAAGCCAAAACCGTTGCGAAAGCGTCCGTACCTTCTGGCCCAGAGCGCTGCGTAGCTTCCCGGAAGGTTTGTTTGTATAATGGCGCAAGATGGAAGGCGGGCTATAATGAAAGTGTGCAAGGAGTCATTTAAATTATGACAGTCAATGTGGGAAACAGCCCTATCGCCTTAGTGCAGCATCGCCGCGCGCTGATTGCGCTCTGCCGCCGCCGGATTCGCCCGGGGACAGGCAGTGGGATTGAATTTTTAGCCAGGAGGACAGCAATGCAACTATGGCCCGATCTCAGATCCATTCTTGGAAACATTCCGTGGGTGATAGTGGGAGGGGTGGCGACGCGCGCCTATATGCCGGAACGTACGACACACGATTTGGATATTCTGGTGCGTATCCAGGATGAAACCCTTGTCCGCCGGCGGCTGGAAGCCGCCGGTTACACCTGGCTATCGGCGCTGGCAATTCCAGGATTTGTCTGCCGTTCACCGGAAGGGGTAGAGGTAGATGTGCTGCTTGGCGATGCACCCTGGATTGCCGTGGCTTTGAAGCATCCCTACACAGACCCCGCCGGTTATCCGGTGTTGGATTTGCCCTACCTGGTGTTGTTGAAGCTGGTTTCTTCCCGCGCGCAGGACGTCGCCGACCTGGCGCGCATGTTGGGATTGGCGGACGAGGCCATGCTGGCGCGGGTGCGCGCTGCGGTGACGCGCTATGCGCCGGAAGAGGCGGAGGATGTAGAATCGCTGATTGAGTTGGGGCGGATAGAGGTGGGCAGCAGGTGAGGCGAGAAGGCTTGCGCCAGATCACAATCTGGCGGCTGGGGGAATGGCGGATTGTAATCCGCCGAGAGCATTGAAATAATGAGGCTATTTTCGAAGGGAGAGCTTATGCGTAGGAGTGCCATCTACTGGTTTACCTGTTTCTTCATCGTGAGCCTGTTAAGCCTTTGGCCCGCTTGCGGCAGGGCGCAATCCCCCACGCCGACGCCCATCCCCCAGCAGCTTCTCATTGTGGTGACGGCGACGCCAAGCGCGCCCCCCACGCCGCCGACGTTTTGGGGTGAAAACAGCCAGACCCTCATCGGAGCCTTGATCGGCCTGATCTTCGGCGGCATCCTGGTGTGGGTGCTGAAGCCGATGTTTGAAAAAGCCGGCAACACCCTGGCCGACGCTCTGAGCAAGCTCGGCTACGGCTGGGGCTTTCAGCGGCGCTACCTCACCTACCTCATCGAGGAATATCGCGGCCTGAACATCCGCGGCCTGAAGACCCGCGCGCCGGTGACGGTGGAATTGGAGCAGGTCTACGTATCGCTGCACGCGCAGACGCCCGACTATGCGCTGGGCCGCCCCGCGCCGCCGGCGCTCACCATCGGGCAGGCGCTGGCGCAGCACCCGCGCCTGGCGATTGTGGGCGGGCCGGGGTCCGGCAAGACGACGCTGCTGGCCTACCTGACCCTGACCTACGCGCGCGGGGACGTCAAGCCGCGCCTGGGATTGGCCGAAGATCGGCTGCCCATCCTGGTTCCCCTGCGGCAGTTGAAGCGGCTTGTGGAGGGGACGCCGCGCGCGCCCGCCTCGCCTTCAGCGCCGGGGATTCCGGCTGCGCTGCGCGCCCGGCTGCGCGCCGCCCTGTTGGACTGCGCCGCCTTTGCCAGCGACGCCGCGCTGCGCGCCCTCTTTGCCGACGCGCGGCTGGCCCTCTGGCAGGACGCGTTGCCCGTGACTGACAGCCGCGACGACCGCGTCCGGCGCGTGATCGAGTGGTTGTACGCTCAGGAGAACGACGCGGGGGAAAACGCGCTGGGGTTGTTGGTCTATGTCTTGCAGGACGAGGTGACGCCCGGCGACGCGCTGTACCAACGCCTGGGCGCGCTGGCGACCGAACTCCAGCACGCCAACCGGGGGCACAGGGCGACCGCGTCCGGCGCGGCCACCCTGCCGGCCGACGTAGGGTCCCTCTCCGACTACCTGACGACGTGGTATACAGCGCTGAAGATTCCCCCGCGCGCGGACTTTTTTGAGACACACATGCGCCAGGGGCGCTGCCTGGTGCTGTTGGATGGGTTGGACGAAGTGGCCGACGAGACCGAGCGCCGCCTGATGGCCGCGTGGGTGGATCGCCTGGTTACGCTCTACCCCCGCAACCGCTACATTGTGACGTCGCGCCCGCCGGGCTACGAGAGCGCGCCGCTGCAAAACGGCTTCGCGCGCCTGGACGTGCGCGACTTCGACGAGGCCGAAATCCGCCGCTTTGCGGAGAACTGGTGTCTGGCGGTGGAACTGGCGACCGGCGGCGCGCCGGTTGACGGCCAGGGCCGCGCGGCGCGCCAACAGGCGCAAGCCCTGGGGCGCCGCCGGGCCGCCGAGGCTGCGCGCGATCTGACGACGGCGATCTCTGCCAACCCCGCCATCCGCGCCCTGGCCGTCAACCCGCTGCTGCTTTCGATTATCGCGCTGGTCCACCGTTACCGGGCCACGTTGCCCAAACGCCGCGTGGACCTCTACGCCGAGTGCGTGGACGTGCTGCTGGGTCATTGGGATACCGCCAAGGGCCTGTTGGGCAAACTGGACGCGGGGCAAAAGCGGGCGGTGCTGCAATCCCTGGCCCTGACGCTGCAAGGCGAGAACCGCCGCGAGCTTTCACGCCGCGCGTTGGCGGAGCGGGTGGCCGGCCTGCTGCCCGGCGTGGGCGCGCCGGCGGTGGGCGCGGATGAGTTCCTGGACGAGGTGCGCGAGCGCAGCGGCCTGCTGGTGGAGGCCGGCCTGGATACTTACACTTTTTCGCATTTGACCTTCCAGGAGTACCTGGCGGCGCGCGCGCTGGTGGACGCCGAGGCCGGCCGCGAGACGCTGCTGGCCCACGTCCGCGAGGAATGGTGGCAGGAAGTCGTTTTGCTGTACGTGGGGCTGACCGACGCGACGCCGGTAGTGACGGCCCTGCTGGCGGATGGAACGTGCGATGACGCCGCCCTGCTTCTGGCCGGGCGCTGCGTGGCCGAGGCGGTGCGCCTGGCCCCCGACGCCCGCGAAAAGGTTTTCGCGCGCCTGCAAGATGCCTTTGCCACTTGCGCCCAAGACCGCTTCTTGCAGATTGGTCAGGTGTTGGCCGAGCTTGCCGGGGAAGATAGTGTGGGCTTCTTCTTGCGTCTGGCGAAGGACGCGCCCGACCGCCGTGCTGCCTCCCTGTGGGCTTTGGGCGAGATGGGCCGTCAACCCAACGACGCGCTGCGCGGGCGGGTGCTGGCGCGGCTGTTGGAAAATTTCGAGACGGGGGAGTGTCAAACAGAGGCGGGACAGGCGCTTATGCAAATCTGGGGGGCGCGATTAGTGGTCGCGTTGCGCCAACGCCAGGTGTCGCCAGCGGTTTTGGAACAGGCATTGAATTTAACTATGGTGCGAATTCCTGCTGGGGAGTTCCTTTATGGAGATAAAAAACAACGTAAAACCTTGCCGGAATTTTGGATTGATCGCACGCCGGTGACGCAGGCGCAATATAAACAATTCATAGATGCAAATCCCGATCATTCTGTACCTTACATTAACGAGGGTGGGGCGCGGCCTTATAATTGGGATCGCCAAACCCGCACATATCCCGCCGACAAAGCCGATCACCCGGTGGTTCTGGTAAGCTGGCATGACGCGCAAGCTTACGCGCAGTGGGCGGGAAAGCGCCTGCCGACCGAAGAAGAATGGGAAAAGGCGGCGCGCGGGATAGATGGGCGCAAGTATCCTTGGGGCGATGCCTTTGACGAGGAAAAGTGTAATACAAGCGAATCGGGCATTGGTGGCACGACGCTGGTAGGTGCGTATTCTCCGCAGGGCGACAGCCCTTATGGGTGTGTGGATATGGCCGGTAATGTATGGGAATGGATGATCAGCGATTGGAGCGGCACGGACAAAGACAAGGTGTTGCGTGGTGGCTCGTGGGGGCGCTACGAGGGCAGCGTATGCTCTGCAAGCCGTAACTGGAACACGTCCTCGTCTTGTAACGGTGACGTTGGATCTCGGTGTGTGAGCGCGGGCGTCCAGGATTGATCCCTTGTCCTCTGTCCATTGATCCACTGTCCCGTGTCCGGCAGAGCCGGTTGCCGGGATTGGCGAAGCGTATCCTGGGGAGTCCAGAGGGGCGCAGCCCCTTTGGTCGCTGCAAAAACGGATTTTCAGGAGGTGCATTGCACTTTCCGCAGTGCGACGCACCTGGAAATTTGGGCAACAAGGGCCGGCTGCCGGCCTTTGCTGTGGGGATCGGGCCGATACGTGCTGCGCGGTGGCTCGTGGAGGAACAACGCGAACAACCTACGCTCTACGAACCGTAACGAGAACACGCCAACGAACCGTAACGAGAACGTGGGTTTTCGGTGTGTGGGCGCGGGCGTCCAGTGCTCCCCACTCGGAATGTCCTGTGCTCACGGGTGCAGGACCGGAATATGGGGAATCCAGGCCCGGTTCCCGGTCGTGCAGTTAAGACCTTGTATGTTAAAAGCGAGTACAATAATGATCTCACGGCAGATCGATAGACCTTAGGTAGTGAATACCGACTGTCAGCGCGGGTCGCCGTGAGAGAAAATCAACAGCCCGAACAGTTGCCCGGG
>DAOUGD010000200.1:0-3643 GCA_034429475.1 Anaerolineae bacterium | reverse complement strand
CAGGTTGTCACCCAGACGCTGGCGCACCAGGGCTATCTCGGCGTGATCCCGATGACCACCACCAAACAAATCCTGGCCGACTACTTTATGGACGGCAATCTGGCTAAAATTCAAGCCCCCACCTTGCTGTTCGCGCGCGAAGAGCGCTTCCGTGCGGCTGCGTTGGAGGATTTGGGCGCGGCGACGCAGGCCGGCATCCGCCAGGGCAACCGGCTGGCCGTCGCGCTGGCGGCGGCGGACTTCCCGGACATCGTGCTGACCGGCATGAGTTGGTCGCCGTTCCGCTTCAAGGGTGCGGGTGTGTGGGATGCTTATCCCTACGACGAGTACCTCAACCGCCTGGGCGACACTGTCCGCCCCTGGCTGGCCGCCGACAGCGAATTCGGCAGCGACCCGTATGTACTGGAAGGAGCGGTGCTGGTCGCGTCCTCTTTTTACCTTACCGTGCTGGCCGGGGCCGCCAGCGTGGTCGAATTAGACGGTGAGGTGCAGCTTCGGGCGAACGCCGCCAGTGATCTCGAAATCCTCCCTTACGGCATCGCCGGCGGCGTCGGGGCGGGCGCTAAAATTCTCGTGGGGCTGATTGCGGACAAGCTGGCCGGCCCCAAGGAAATCACGCTGTTTACCGAGAATGTGCGGGTTGGCGGCCACGATCTGCTCAAGGACCTGGGGAAACAAAAGGCCGGCGAGCCGGGGATGTTTACCAAGCTGTGGCAAAAGTGTTCCATGTTCGGCAAGGGGATGATTGTAGCCGGCATCATTGTGGGCGCCGTTGTGGCCGTCGGGCTAGTGGGCGTGGCCATCGCGTTCTATTTCTTGGGCGGCAAGCAAATCATCCTGGAAATTGGGAAAATCGTCATGGGAATTGTGCAATACGTCATCAAAGGCGTGTTGTTCATCGTCAAGCTCAAGGCCATCATTGCGGCGGTCAAAGGTATCGTCGAAATCGCCAAGAAAATCAAGGGCGCATTCGATGCGATCACCAAGGCTGCCGTCGTCGCCGCAGTCATCGGCCTCGTCGTCACCGCACTGGCTTCGTTGGGGGTGTTCATTTTCAATATGGTCGCCGGCGGCGTGGGCTTTGCTTCGCTGGAGTTCAACCAGGCGTTTGCCAATATGGTCGCCGGCGTCGTCGTCGCCGCCATCATGGTCGCCATCGGCTTCATCCCCATCGTCGGCCCGCTCATCGTCGCCATCATTGGGATGATTGACCTGGTGTTTGGCGTCATCTGTATGGCTCTTGACGTGGATAAAAAAGAGGGCGCGGGCTGGGAATTTATGAAGGAATGGGTCTGCCCCGGCATCACCGGCCTGCTGACCAAGCTCGTGGCGTTCCTCATCTACGACCAGACGCCGCTGATTGATCTGGAAGTCGAAGACCGGATGCTGGTCCAGAACCTCGATGTGGGCACGGTGAATGCCGCGCAAGGCATTGTTGCCGGCAACCGGCTGGTGGTGAACGCGGACGTGTTGACCACCCTCTACCGCGAAATCCCGGTGGGCCTGGGCGATCTCTATCTCTGGCAGTACACCGATATGTACATTGACGATGCCACCTTCCGCTACGCCTTCGTGCCGACGGACACGCAAAATGTGGAGAATGTGGCGCGTTGGCAGATGGAAGACGAGTGGATTCCGGCCAACGACGACCACGACGCCTATTGGGACACCAAACGCTTCACCACCACGCAGCCGGTAGACAACAGCAGGCCCATCACGTTGACGCAAGCCGGCCTCAATCAACAGCCGCCGCTCTATCTGGTGGAGAGCTACGCGATAGATGCGCAAGAATGTTTTATGACCTTTGTCGTGGTCGGCGTATGGGTCATTCCGATTCCGGTCTGTTACCTGCGTGAAAAGACCGACAACCTCCACATCTACCTGGGTGACTCGTTCAAATTTGACGTATTCCCGGCCACGTTGGACGGCTTCTACGAACTGACCGACCGGGGCCAGCGCAGTTACGCCCTCGCGTGGGACGCGCGCTTCCCCACCCTGGCCGACGCCGACGGCGACAATCTCCGCAGCGCGGCCTGGGGCGGCAATGACCTCGACGACGGCGCGCCCGACAGCGAGGTGGACGGCCTCTCGGACTGGTACGAGCTGCAACATGGCCTCGACCCGATGGCCGCCGACGGCGACGGCGACGGCCTCGAAGACTACTGGGAGGTCTTCTACGAGACTGACCCGTATCGCGCCGACAGCGACGGCGACGGCTTGACCGATAAGGAAGAGATAGACGGGTGGGAGTACGTCTACGCCTTCAAGGACGAGGGCGGTGTCGAAGTCCCGCTCATCACGCTCGTCACATCCGACCCCAACGACCCCGACCCGGACGGCGACGGCATCAGCGACAAGCTGGAGCAGGTCTACGGTTTCAACCCCAATGTGTATTCGTCTTCCGCCGTGCTAGGTATTACCTCGACTATTGACGACGCCGACGGCATCGTCGCGCCGGGGACGACGGTAGCCTATACCGCGACCGTCGCCAACTACCTACGCGACCGCTACGCGCTGGGCCTGCTCGAAGTCGAGTTCCCCGCCGCCGTGCAAAACAGCGACATCGAGCCGCGACCCTACACCCTCGGCCCCAGCCAGACCACCACGCTCAACGGCCAAGTCACGCTGCGCCCCGACATTGACCACTCCTACGCCATCAGCCTGACCAACCGCGCCGGCGCGAACATCGCCAACCTGCGCGGCGAGGCGGCCGGGCGGCTGCTGTGGCTGCATCTGGACGAAATCACCGGCGCGACAACCTTTGCGGACGCCTCGCTCACCGGCAACGATGGGACGTGCATCACCTGTCCCATCGCCGGACAAGCCGGATACGCCGGCCTGGCCCCGCACTTCGACGGCGTGGACGACGTCATCAACGCCGACTCCGTGACGGCGGACGGCATCACCCCGACGATCACGTTTGGCGCGTGGGTCTACGCGGAATCCGGCGCAGCCACGCGCGAGGCCGTGCTGGCCTTCCAAACCGGCGCGGGCGAGGCGCGCGCCGCGCTCTACTACAACCCCACCACGCAGAAATTCGAGTATTACGACGGTACAACCTACCGCGCCAGCGCGGCAACCTTCGCCGCCAACGGCTGGCATCACGTCATGGCGACGCTCAATGTATCCCATACCGGCGTGCTGTACGTGGATGGCCGCCCGGAGGCCACGTTCACGGCCACCGCGCGCCCGGAGGCCGGCGGCAAGTTCGCCATCGGCCAGGGATTCACGGGCTTCATTGACGAGGTGGAAGTCTTCCCGCGCGCGCTTTCGGCGGCAGAAGTTGCGCTGTACGTCACCGACCCGGCGCTGCACGCCAAATTCGACGACACAGCCCCGTGGAGCGACAGCTCCGCCAACCAGAATCCCATCGCGTGCAGCGGCCCCGGCGGATGTCCGGTGACGGGCATCAGCGCGCCGCTCGGCCAGGGCGTCAGATTCGATCAGGTTGACGCGCTCACTTTAGGCGACGGGGCCTCGACCAGCCTCGACCTCAGCCGGGGCGCGGGCCAGTTCAGCCTGGCGGCGTGGGTCAAGCCGTACACCTACACCGTGCATGTCTCCAATGACCACAAGGATGATCCCGTCTGGGAAGGTTGGTACGGCATTCTGGGCTACGAGAACGGCGTCCAGGGTTATCCCA
>DAOUGD010000199.1:0-15894 GCA_034429475.1 Anaerolineae bacterium | reverse complement strand
TTGGACGACTGCTGAGCTGCTCTCCTACCGAGTGCCCGCACAATTCTTGGATCAATTGTCGACACTCAAACCTTTGTTCACCCTGTTGGAAGAATGATGTCCATCAAGGAAAATCAGGGACAACACCGATTTTTCTTTGAGGCTGAATAACTCGATTGGCTATTTTGTGGGGCAGGCTAGAAAGCCTGCCCCACAGTTTGTTTGAGGGGTTATAAGCTGATGGTGAGCGTTGTCGCGCCGGCGTCCGCGACGATGCGCGCGCCGAGCGGGTCGGAGTGCGCCGCGCCGTCGGTGACGGCTTGCACCGCCGCGATCCCGCGCAGCAGGAGACTCCACGGCTGGGTCGCGCCGTGCGCCTGCACCTGAATCTGCTGCCCGGTCCGGCTTACGGAGACGGTCATGGCCGTCTCGCCCTTAAGGGTGGGGACGGAGGCCGCCGCGGTCGCGCCGTCGTCCAGCGCGAAGACGTGGAAGGTCACGCCGTCGCTGAAGTCGTAGTCGGGCCGTTGATCGTTCGCGCCCACGGGGATGACGCTGTTGGGCCGCGCCAGCAGCGGCAGGCTCAGGTAGCCGTGCTGCTCCCGAATCCAGCGTCCGCCCACGACCTCTTCATTATTAAGGAAGTTCGTCCACGTCCCGGCGGGGAGGTAATAGTCCACCACGCCGTCGGGCCGGAAGACGGGAGCCACCAGCAGCTTGCCGCCAAACATATATTGCCGATCGAGCGTGTCGCAGCCGGGGTCGGCGGGGAATTCGAGCACCATCGCGCGCAACACCGGCGTCCCGGCGATGTGCGCTTCCACAGCGGCGTTGTAGATGTAGGGCGCCAGGCGACATTTGAGCTGCGTGAAGAAGCGCAGCACGTCGCTGGCAGTGGGGCCGGTGGAGCCGGCCTCGTCGAAGAGCCAGGGGACGCGATAGGAGCTGTTGCCGTGTAGCCGGCTGTGGGACGAGAGCAGGCCGAAGGCGCACCAGCGCTTATACACGTCCGCCGAAGCCGTCTGCTCGAAGCCGCCCATGTCGTGGCTCCAGAAGCCGAAGCCGGAGAGTCCGAGCGACAGCCCGCCGCGCAGGCTCTCGGCCATGGACTCGAAGGTCGCGGTCGAGTCGCCGCCCCAGTGGACGGGGAACTGCTGCCCGCCCGCCGTGGCCGAACGCGCGAAGACCACCGCTTCGCCCGCGCCGAATTTCTCTTCCAACACCCCGAACACGGTCTGATTGTAAAGCTGCGTGTAGTAGTTGTGCATCAGTTGCGGGTCGGAGCCGTCGAAGTACACCACGTCGGTGGGGATCAGCTCGCCGAAGTCCGTCTTGAAGCAATCCACGCCCATGTCCACGAGCGCGCGCAGCTTGTCGCCGTACCACCGGCACGCCGCCGGATTGGTGAAGTCCACCATCCCCATGCCCGATTGCCACGCATCCGTCTGCCACACGCTGCCGTCGGCCCGCTTGAGCAGATAGCCGTGCCCCATGCCCTCATCGAAGAGCGCGGAGCGCTGCGCGATGTAGGGGTTAATCCACACGCAGATTTTCAGCCCGCGCGCCTTGATCCGTTGCAGCATCCCCACCGGATCGGGGAAGACGGCCGGGTCCCATTCCAGGTTGCACCAGTGGAAGGCTTTCATCCAGAAGCAGTCGAAGTGGAAGACGTGCAGGGGCAGGTCGCGGTCGGCCATGCCCTGGATGAAGCCGGTGACGGTGGCTTCGTCGTAGTTGGTGACGAAGGACGTGGTGAGCCAGAGGCCGAAGCTCCACGCGGGGGGTAGGGCCGGCCGTCCGGTGAGCGCGGTGTAGCGTTCCAGCACCTCTTTGGGCGTGGGGCCGGCAATGACGAAGTATTCCAGCACTTCGCCCGGCACGCTGAACTGCACGCGCTCCACCTTTTCGGAGGCGACTTCCAGCGAGACTTTTTCCGGGTGAGCGATGAAGACGCCGTAGCCGCGATTGGTGAGATAGAAGGGGATGTTCTTGTAGGATTGCTCGCTGGCCGTGCCGCCGTCCTCGTTCCAGATCTCGACGACTTGGCCGTTTTTGACGAAGGCGGTGAAGCGTTCGCCCAGGCCGTAGACGTATTCGCCGACGCCCAGGGCCAGTTGCTCGTGGATGAAGCGACCGCCGGGCGTGTCCACGAAGCCGAGCGCGCGCCAGCCGCTGTTCGTCAACTCGCGGTCGCCGTCGAGGAAGGTCAGCTTCCAGCCGCCGGTTTTGTCCACCCGCGCGGAGATCCGCCCGCTGGTGAGGGTGGCGGCTTGTGCGTCGTCTTGAATGACAACCTGCGGGGCGGACTGCGGTTTGAGTTCAAATTCCGGGCGGCGCGGTTTCCCCCCCTTGTGATGCGTGAGCCGCACGCGGATGACGCCTTCCAGTGGGGACGACAGCTCGATGGTGAGCAGCGGGATGTTGAGCGTGTCGCCGCGATGATGCAAGGCTTTGGGCGTCGCATACACGGTGAGCTTGTCGGCGCCGACCGTGACATCGGTGACTTGCGTGGCATGATACGGCGTGATGTCGGGCTTCATACGCCAATAACCATCGGTGAATTTCATAGCGGAACCTCCTAACAGTTCAAAGTTGCGAGTTAAAAGTTGCCGTGAAACGTGAGGGTTGTATTTGCGATGCTTCACGTTCGCCTGTTATTTTAGGTTAATTATCCATCTGCACAACTTGCAACAAAAACACTCCCCCACGCAAAAGGTGGGGGAGTGTCGGAGGAAGAACAGCCTCCAGATGCGATAGCCCTATATTTTTACAGTCCTTAGGGCTGCCACACCTTACCGTTAATGTGAAGCGCCTCACCCCAGGCGAAGGTCAGGTCTGCGCCGCGCAGGGTCTTCATACGGACGCTCAGGTCTGTGAAATTGACATCCAACGCGAGGACGGCCTTGCGGAACGCGGCAAATGAGCCGTCCGTGTCATCGGAACCCACGAGGCAGAGCCAGACGACGCGCTGCCCGTAGGCGCGCAGCTCGTGGTAGGCGGTCGGGCCGGTGTGGATGCGTTCGAGGGTCTGGGAGGCTGTCAGCGCTACGTAGCCATCGCCCTTTCTGGCGAACGCCCAGTTGTCCACAAATGCAACTTCATCGAAAGCGAAGGTCGGGAAGTAGGCGTGGGTGAAGCCTAACCAATCCTCTTCCGGCAGCGCGTGGATTGCGACGAGGGTCTCTTGCCACTGGACCACGGCGGGAAGCGCCACATTGCCCAGCCAACGATTGGGCAAATGGTCGGAGGATTCGCTCAGGTTGGCCGGATGGTTCACGAAAACCACGGCGTCTGGCCCCAGCGTGGCCTGCCAGAGACGTTCATCCACGCCGCGCGCGCCGGGGTGATACCCGGAGACGGAGTCGAGCATCACATTCTGTGTGCGGTAGATCGCCTGGTTGTGGTGAGACTGGGGGTTGAATAGCACTTGCCAGGCAGTGCGTGCCGTTTCCAGGGGCGTCTGCGTCCAGGCGACAGGCTCCGCCATGGAGGCCAGTTCGTAAGCCGGCGCCAACGGTTCGTAGGAGGAGACAGCCAGACTCACCGTACCCGCTGTGTGACGGTTGTACACCCCCACGCCCCAGAGCAGCCGGTTGATCCCCGCCGCATCTGATAGGCGGTGACTCGTTGCCATGGGGGCGGTGGTGCGCCGGAAGGCGGAGCTTAACACGCCCTGGAAAGTGTACTGATCGAGCGCCAGGAAAAGGTCATCCAGGGCGCTGTCGCTTAGGTCGCGGAGCCGGCCGTCTTCGGCCAGATCGATGAGGTGCGCCAAAGCAACGACGCGGGCTTCCAGTGAGCAACTTTCCTCACCGGCCGTGAAGATCGTCTGTCGTTTGAGCCGGCCCCACAGTTGACGTCCACTCTGGTGGCGCAGCGTAGCGCCAGTGTGCCCGGCGCTATCCAGGACGCGCTCCGGGTAGAGTTGACCGGCTAGAAGTCGCCAGGTGAGGGCCGGCAGCGGGCAATCAGCAGGGGCCGGCGGCATCTCAGACAACGCCGCCACCAGAAGGTCTTCAACCGCGCGGCGTTCTGGGGCAGTAAGCGCTCCGGCGGTTGTGAGCCGCGTCACCAGGCCCACAACTCCCACCCATTCCAGATCACTCTCCGCTTTGACGGCATATTCTACCAGGGCCGTCATTCGTTCCACACCCAGGTCTTCGCCCGTCCCCAAAGCCAGGCGGGCGATCTCCGAGAAGACCGAATTCTCGCGCTTGGCCGCATCCTGGAGCGCTTCCAGGCGGCGGCCGGCATACGTCCCGTAGGGTTCGGTCGCATAGGGATTGTCAACAATGTAGACCGGCAGTTGGTATTGGTAGCGCAGTCCATGGTAGTAGCTCATAGTCGGCGCGCGCAACACCACGAAATAATCCCCCTCCCAAATACGCGCGGGATGGCCGGCATCCACGCTCAGGCCCGCCAAAACGTAGGGGGATTGTTCCACGTAGATGCGATGCCGCGCATCCTGAATCTGTATCTCGCAGGCGCCGGAGAGAGCCAGATCGGTCGGCCAGGTCAGGCGCACACGAGTGCCCCGCACGTCCACCGGCGACTCCAGGTAGGCCGCCTCCAACAGACGCTCGTAGTATTGGCGCGCGGCAACGTCGGGGACTTCTGTGGGCAGGAACACGGTCAGGCGCTCGGCCGCGCCGTCACGCACGATTTGCAGGCCGCCGCCCACTGAAAACGGCGCGGAGGCAGGTAGCGCGAAGCGCAACCACACTTCATTACGACCACCCTTCAGCCAGCCGGGCAGGGAGATATGGCTTGCGGAAGCTCTATGCGCCGCCGTTACCCCTGACAAGTACTGTCCGTTGATCCACAGATCGGTGGGGCCATAGGCGGTAAGGATGAAGAGCACTTCATGAGCTGAGGGAGAATCCACCTGCGCGTAAGCCCAGGCGTGTGTGGGCCGAGGCGTATCGCCGGTTGCTGTCAAATTGATGAAGTGATCATCGAACGTCTTGTAGTAGGTCCAGCGCAGCTCAAATCCTTCATGCACGAAGGCCGCATTTTCCGCCGGTAGATGCGTGAGGCCGGGAGTGTCCGCGGTAGGCTCTGCCGGCTCGGAGTCCGGGCCGGCTATCAACCAGTTGTGAATGTAGCCTTCCTGTAGTTCATAGGTGAGGAAAGTCGTGGAGATCGGCGTCGCCGCCTCCGACCAGGCCGCCCGTGCCAGGCTGCGCGACAGGGGGCGTTCTACGGTGTCAACCGTGAGCAAAATAAAACATCCCAGGCCCACAGTGAGGGCGATCATGATGCGTTTTACCCGCCTGTACATCATTTCTCTCCTCGGTGACTCAATGTTTCAGTGATTCCGTCACTCTTTTTTATTTTATGGGTGGGATGTCCGCAGAACGTGGGTGAATCGTTAGCAATTCATCCAAAAACGCACTTTAACCCGAAAATGTGCTACAATGGAATATGGATTGTGTTGGCTTTTTGCTACCAGCGAAAGGAGGGGCAATGAGCCACCTGGCGTTATCCCTACTCGGTCCATTCCAGACCACGTTGGATGGAGAGTCTATCCCCTTCAGCTCGCTCAAGGCGCGCGCGCTGTTAGC
Source organism: Anaerolineae bacterium (assembly GCA_034429475.1). Classification (GTDB taxonomy): domain Bacteria; phylum Chloroflexota; class Anaerolineae; order B4-G1; family SLSP01; genus JAKQHY01. The sequence goes on along the minus strand of DAOUGD010000199.1, from coordinate 10,351 downwards.
GTATCTGGCGGTGGAATCGGAACGTCCGCATTCCCGTGAAGCGCTAACCACCTTGCTCTGGCCCGAAGAACCGGCTCCCGTGGCCCACAACAACTTTCGCCACACCCTTTCGAGTTTGCGCAAAGCCATCGGCGATCGGGATCGGGTTGAAAATCCCTTACTGCTTGTCACCCACGAGACGGTGCAGTTCAACTATGCTGGCGATTGTGGGCTTGACGTGCGCGCATTCCAGGAAGGTCTCAGAACCGCAGACACAGATTCGCAGTTAATCGAGGCCGTCGCGTTCTATCGCGGCGACTTCCTCGAAGGCTTTCACGTGCGCGGTAGCGCAGCCTTCGAGGATTGGATGCGCCTGGTCCGCGACCGCCTCGAACGCCAGGCCGCGGCAGCGCTTCAACATCTGGTGGAAATCTACGAGGGACAGGGCAACTACGAGCACGCCTGCGACTACGCCTGGCGGCAGGTGGAACTGGAACGCTGGCAGGAACAGGCGCACCGGCAGTTGATGCGCCTGCTGGCGCTCACCGGGCGGCGCAGCGAGGCGCTGGCGCAGTACGAGGCCTGCTGCCGCCTCCTGGCGGAAGAGCTGGCCGTCGAACCTGCCGCGGAGACGCGTGCGTTGTACGAGCAAATCCGCGACGACAGGCTCCGGCCTGTATCTCCCCCGATCTCTGAAACGCTCCCCATCTATGATCCCGCTTTCTTCACCCAAGAAAAGCTGGGAGAGATTGGGAGGCCAGTACAAAAGAACTCAGGATACGAACAGCAGGGGAAGGCAAAGAAGGAAAGTGTGCGCCACAATTTGCCAGCGCAATTGACCTCGTTCATCGGGCGTGAAGCAGAGGTGAGTGCACTACAGACGCGCCTACGAGAACCTGATTGCCGGTTATTAACGCTAGTCGGGCCTGGGGGTGTCGGCAAGACGCGGCTGGCGCTGGAAGTCGCCCTCGGTATACTGGAACACTTTGCGGATGGTGTATTTTTCGTTGCGCTAGCGACTATTAGCGATCCTGGACTTGTATTGCCTATTATCGCGCGGGCACTGGACATGCGCGAAGTGCAAGGTTTTCCCCTATTGGAAAGTCTAAAGGACTTCTTACAGGAGAAGCAGTTGTTGCTGGTGCTCGATAACTTCGAGCACGTGGCCGACGCCGCGCCTGCGGTGACCGACTTGCTTGCTGCCGCACCGCAACTTCAAGTTCTGGCAACCAGTCGGGCTGTGCTACAACTGTATGGTGAGTCCATCTATCTGGTGCCCCCCTTGCTGATTCCGGAGGATCTCACACAATTGCCTTCTCTTGAACACTTGGCGGCATATCCAGGTGTGCAGCTATTTATTAAGCGAGCGCGAGAGGCGCAGCCACACTTCGTTCTAACGCTCGATAACGCCCAGCCCGTGGCAGAACTCTGCGCTCGATTGGATGGACTGCCTCTGGCAATTGAGCTGGCAGCGGCGCGCGTGCGGCTGTTACCGCCCCGCAATATACTGGCACAGTTGGAAAGCAGTCAATGTTTCCTTAGAAGTCAGGCCAGAGACATACCCGCGCGGCAGCGCGCCCTGCACGACACCATTGATTGGAGCTACAACCTGCTGGCGGGAGAAGAAAAAACCTTGTTCCGACGACTGGCTGTGTTCATGGGGGGATGCACTCTGGAGGCGGCCGGGGTTGTGTGTGTTATGGCTGACGACCCTTCCTCAGATGCCGATCAAGCGCCGGATATGTTGGGCAGGCTCGAGTCGCTGGTGGATCAGAGCTTACTCAAGGCATCCGAGGTTGACGGTGAACCCCGCTTCGACATGCTTGAGACTATCCGCCAATATGCCCTTGAGTGTTTAATACAAAGTGGGGAAGCTGAAACGACGCATTGGCAACACGCAAACTTTTTCCTGGCCCTAGCAGAAAAGGCTGAACCGCAGTTGCGCGGCGCAGAGCAGGTGGATTGGTTGAACAGATTAGAAACAGAACACAACAACCTACGGAAAGCATTGATATGGTTCAGAGAACAAGCTCGTGATAAAATTCAAGGTTTGCGTTTGGCAATTGCACTATATTGGTTTTGGGGCGTTCATAGCTTTTGGAGTGAGGGAGTTACGTGGCTAACTCAATTCCTGGACTTAACAAAAACGTCATCTCACACGGCGGTCAGGGCCAAAGCGCTCAATTGCGCAGGGCATCTGGCATGGCTCCGGCAGGACTTTGCTCTGGCGCACACCCTCCACACAGAAAGCTTGGCGATATGTCGAAAACTGGAAGATCAACAAGGTATTGCAGACGCATTATTCGGTCTGGGGCGTGTGGCACGCCTTCAGGGTAACTATGCGGCGGCAGGCACTTTTTACGAAGAATCACTGGCAATTCAGCGAGAATTGGGGAACAAGACAGGGATTGCGGACACCCTTCTTTACTTAGGTGCCGGAGTGACATTCTATGAAGACTTGACGCTCGCCCAGTCACTCCTAGAGGAAAGTTTAGCAATGTGGCGGGAACTAAAAGTCAAATCAGGTATTGCGCCAACGCTCAATAAACTTGGTAGAATAGCACAGCTACAAGGCAATTATGGAGAGGCTAAGTCGCTTTATTTGGAAGGCCTCAAATTATTTCGAGAACTGGGGGACAAGTTTGGCCCTGCTTATACACTCCATGATCTGGGATGTGTAGCGCTTTATCAAGACGATAGACAACGGGCGAATTCGTACTTTAAGGAAAGTCTGGCCTTGTATCAAGAATTGAAGCTTAAAGATGGCATCGTTGATTGCCTAACCGGATTGACAAAGATTGCTATGATGAATGGACAATTGGAGAGGGCAGCACGACTGTGTGGGGCAATAGAAACATTGCTTGAGTTTCTGGACGATCAGCACACCAGCGACAAGGTTGAATATACGCGCATGGCCGCCACCGTGCATGTACACCTTGATGAGGCCTTATACAGGTCAGCCTGGGTTGAAGGGCAAGCAATGACAATGAAGCAAGCCATAGACTATGCATTATCGGGAGAAGTGTGGGTGTAATCTTGTTAATCCCGCGAGTTCACCTGGACGTGCTATCTCGTTTTGCGCGCCGACCAGGATCTCCGCGCTGGGGACATGCTGGCGCGCATCCACACTCTGACCCCGGTTTGTTCAGTCCCCCACAAAATTAATCTCCGTTTCGGGCGCTTCGGCGGCGGGGACGAAGCGCAGCGGCCATTTGCGGCCGTCCAGACAGCCCAGGTATTGATGGTCTGCCAGGCTTTCCAGCAAGGCGGGCGTCTCCTCCGGCGCGCCGTTGAGCCGCCATTCGCCTTCCAGTCGCGTCACCCATAGCGCTGTGGCGGGCGGCGACTCCAGGTCTACCACGTACATTCCCCAGTGGTCAATCAGTTGCAGCGTCGCGTGACCGTCAACCCCCTCGGCGACCCAATAGACGTTGGTGAACGTCGTCCCGCCCACGTTCATCGGCATGGCGACGGTGATGGGGGCTTGGGCGATCAATTCCAGGCGCAACTGCTGGTTGTATTCGGCCAGCATTGGGTGCGCGGACTGCCGCAGGAAGACCACCTGCCCCGCTTCGTCCGGCAGGGGGATGGCGATCTCTTCCCAGGGAGCGGTTGTGGGGTCCCATTCCTCAAGTTCCGCCCATTCTTGCAGGCCGAAGTAGGCCAGCCCTCCGCCGACGAGCAGCGCCACAGCCAGAATCATCAACGTCACGCAGGCCAACGCGCCGCAGCCTACGGCTACAATCCATGGCCAAATCCGGCGACGAGGTGTCGTCTGGGTTTCTGTCATAAAACTCTCCTCCATGTTATCTGCGCTCCACCAGGGCTGTGGAAGTCATACAGATTGTAGATCGAGTGGGTAGAGGGTCAAATCTTCGCTCGGCGGCGCGTAGCGGCATACAGCGGGATCACCGGCGACAGAATCACCGCCGCCGCAACAAGAGCCGCGCGGATAGAGTGGTTGCCGATCGCGCCGAGGAACGGCCCGCCGACGATCTGGCCGATGGCGTCGGTCTGGCTGCTGACGGAGAGCATTGTCGCGCGCACCTGTGGATCGTCAATGTAGCCATTCACCCACGCTGTCTGCAATGGCCCGGCGACGCTGCGCGCCGCGCTGAAGACCCAGAAGGCGACCAGCGCGGGCCAGAACGTGGGTGCCAGCCCGAATCCGGCCAGCGCGAGCACCATCGCGCCGGCGTTGAGCATCAGGAAGTGGGTCAGGGATGCGACGTGGCGCGTGTCCACCCGCCGCCGGACGATCTCGGTGACGACCAGGCTGAGTATCATACCGAGGGTGTTAATCGCACCGAGCCACACCACCGGCTTGATCTGAGAGAGAGCCGGTGCGCAGTTTTGCAGGAAGTGCGGCGTCCACAGCCGGTCGAAGGCTTCGCTGTACAGGCCGTAGAAGACGCCGATGACCAGCACGGAGAGCAGCAGCGGCTGGCGGCGGATGAGGCCGCGGGCATCCCCGACGGTTTTGCGCATCATCGCCCAGGTGGTGCGCTCGGCGGATGGCGTCGGCGTGAAGCCGTGTTCTGACATGGCGGCAATCAGGAAAAATGCCAGTAGAATCATCAACGCGCCGCCGAGCAGTATGGGCAGCGTGAGAATCAGACTGCCCAATCCCACGCTGATGGGAATGGCGATCAGCCCGCCGATGCGGTTCATCTGCGCTCCCCGCAGAAAAACCTGCCCCACGTCTACCTCCGGCCCTTCCGCGGCGCCGATCTCGTCGGCGATCCACGCCTGCGTCGCGCCGCTGGTGAACGTGTACCCGATTCCCCACAGGACTTGCGCCAGGGCGATGGCCCAAAACACCGGCGCCGATCCCTCGACGAGGAAACCCGCCCCGATTAAAAAATAGCCGATGATGACTGAAAGCCGCCGGCTTTTCACGTCGGCCAGGACGCCGGTGGGAATTTCAAACAGGAAGACGGAGGATTCCAGAATCGTGCCGATCAACACGAGTTGGAGGGGCGTCAGGTGGGCCACGGTGGCCTGGTAGACCATGTTCACGTTGAAGACCAGCCCGAAGAACAGGGCGGCGCAGAATTCGAGAATCAGGTAAGTGGTACGAGGCGGCAACTTTTTCATCTTTGTCAGCAGATTGAGCAGATTAAGCAGATTTTTGAGAACGTCACGTTACACGCTTTTCGTTTCAGGTTGACTTCCCTCTTGCCCGCATTATACTTTACAAACTTTGTAAGGTGTGCAACGGAGCACCAGAGGATGTGGGATGATCAATGAAGTGACGCTCGCTCTCCGGCCGCAACGCCGGGAGTTGCCTTCGCTGTTGGTAGTCAATCTATATCTGGTTTTGGGAATCCTGATCATTCTGGTGGTCGGGCAATTTCTCGAAGACCTGCTGCCCCAATATTGGATGAGTATTATCGCGGAGTTCGTGCTGGCGGGACTGGCGCTGACGTTCATCCGCCTGGAAAAGTTGCCGGTGCGGGAGACGCTGCGCTGGCGGTGGCCCGGCTGGCCGGCGCTGGCCGCGAGCGTGGCGCTGGCCGTCGGCCTGTGGATCGTGGGGGTGGGTCTCAACGTGATCACCATGCTGCTCTTCGGTTACACCACCCCGATGTCGCCCTCGGCCTTTCCCCAAGACGGGTGGGGCGCGTTGGCGTTGGCGCTGGCGACCGTTGTGGCGGCGCCGCTGTGCGAGGAAGTGATGTTCCGTGGGTACGTGCAGCGCGCTTACGAACGCTGGGGCGGCTGGGTCGGCGTGCTGGTTGGCGGCGCGATTTTCGCCCTCTATCATCTGCGCTTCCAGGGCGTGTTCGCGCTCCTCCCCGTCTCCCTGGCGTTGGGGACGCTCGCCTGGCGGAGTCGCTCGCTGTGGCCCGGCATTCTGTTGCACGCCGTCTATAACAGTATCGCGACGCTGCTGTTGGTCGGATCCAGCTTCTTGCCGCTGCGGGTTGTGGGCGTGTTGATCGCGCTCACGGTTTGCGGCGCTGTGCTGTTGACACCCTTGACATTGCTGGCCCTCTGGTGGCTCTGGCGGAGGAACCATCCCCCGGCGCGTCCCGCGTCCCCGCCGTTGCGCGGGATGGCGCGCTGGGCGTGGGGAATTCCGCTCCTGGCGCTGCTGCTGATCTACGGCTACGCCGCCGTATCTGAAGTGATCCTGGGGCGCTTCCCGGAGCTGCTGGCCGTGGCCGAGGTGGAATTGCAGGCGGACGCCACCGGGGATCGCCCGCAGCGTTGGTCTTACGTGATTCATAACCCGTTTGAGGAGCAGATTGGGACGGCGGTCTGCTCCCTCGAACCCTCCTCCGCTTTGACGGCGACGTGTCAGGCGCAGCAGGACGCCTTCGCGGTGGATTTCCCGCTGGACGTGCCCGCGTTGCAGCCCTGGCTGACCGGGGAGGCCCGCGCGTGGGCGCAGCAGGTCGCGTGGAACGATACGGACTTGCGTCCGACGACGGTGCGTGGTACACACCTGGTCGCCGGCGAAACGGTGACGGTGACGTTCCCCGCCGACGGCCGCGCCGACTTGCTGCGTTTTGAGACCCCGCTTCAGGCGGGCGGCGAAGTCCCGCTGCCGCCCGATACGCTGGTGGAAGGGGCGTGGCCCTGGCGGCTGATGGGCCTGCCTTTTGCGATCGGCTATGGCAGTGAGGTCACGTTCGCCTGGGTGGACGAGATGGGTGCGGTACAGGTTAGCCCGGCTTACGTCGGCGTGGTGGGGGGCGAGCCGGTGTGGACGCCGGCCGGCGCCTTTGTCGCCTGGAAGGTCGTCCTCAAATACACCCCCACCGCAGGTGAGGAAACTACGCTGGCAGCATGGTATACTGCGGATACGCCACACATACTGGTGCGTTACGATGAGGGTGGGGTGAGTTATTTGTTGGCGGCGACAGATGAGGGTGGGCGATGAATTATTACAGTGAAGCGCAGGGGGGCGTCTTGCGGGAGGCCTTAGAGGCGCAGGTCTTGCATTGGCCGGAAGTTTCTGCCCGGCGGATGTTTGGCTGTCCGGCGTATACGGCGGACGGTCGGCTGTTTGTGTTTGTGGTGAACGAAGGCTTGGTCCTGACCCAGTTGCGGTTGCACGACCGGGAAATATTGGCGGAGGAGTTTGCGGTGGAGCCATTTAAAGCCGGGGAGCGGGTGCTCAATCACTGGCTTAAAGTGGCCGTGACGGATTTGGAGAAGTTGCCGCGTCTGCGCCGTTTTGTCCAGCGCAGCTATGAAGAAGCGCTGCGGTATTGAGTGGAGAAAACAGAATCCGGGGTTTTGTTGAAACCCCGGATTCTGTTTTTTAAACGGAGCTACTCGGTCGGATTGACGAGATTGCGGAACCTGAGGTTGCCGGCGATGCCCTGGAAATCGGTGTCATGTTTTGCCATGATCTGATATTGTGGGTGCAATGCGATGGCTTTTTCCAACCAATTGCAGGCTTCCTGGGGGTTGCCCATGAGCGCCGCCGCGCACGCCGCATTGTAATAGGCGGTTGCGTACTGCGGGCTGATGGCGCTGGCGCGCTGGTAGGCTTCGATGGCGTCGGCATACCGCTGCATTTTGACCAGCACGAGTCCCCGGTTGTTGTGGAAAAGGGCTGTTTTTGGCGCTAGTTCTAGCGCCTTGTCATAGTCAGCCAGCGCCTGGGGATATTGCGCTAACCGCGCGTAGGCTTGGCCCCGGTAGTTGTAGGTGGCCGCATTGTTCGCGTTCAGCAGAATGGCCTGATTGTAGTCGGCAATGGCCTGTTGGTATTCGTCCAACGCCGCATAGGCCAGCCCCCGGTTGAGATAGGCGCGGGTGTGCTGCGGGTCATACTCGATGGCCTGGTCATAATCGGCTAAGGCTTCTGAATATTCTTTGAGGTTGTAATAGGCGTGCCCCCGATTGTTGTACGTGGCTGCATCCGTTGGGTTGAGAGCGAGCGCCTGGGTGTAGTCGGCAATCGCCTGCCGGTAATCCTGCGTGCTGGCATAGAGGACGCCCCGGTTTTTGTAGGCAGCGGCAAATTGGGGATTGAGTTCGATGGTGTGGGTGTAGTCCGCCAGCGCCCGATCGAAATCGTGCGTCTGGGTATAGGCCAGCGCCCGGTTGTAGTAAGCTGCCGTGTGGCTGGGATCCAATGCCAGCGCGCGGGTGTAATCGTGGATAGCCTTTTGATATTCGCCCATATTGAGATACACATTGCCGCGATTGGCGTAGTCGGCGGCGTCAATGCTGGTCTCGGTGGGAACTGCTGCCGTCGCGTCTGGCGCGGGTGTCGGCTCCTGGACTTCAGCGTGGGTGGCTGGCGGCGTCTCCGGTGCCGTTGCCGGTGTTTCGGACGCCGGTAATTCTGTGGGAACTTCGGCTGTGGGCGATTCCACGGGGGGGGCAACCGCCGGTGGTTCGCCCGCGACTTCGGTAGGGGGTTCGCCCGTCGGCGCTTCTGACTCGCCTGACTCCGCTTCCTGTTTGACGTAGTGTGGGGCGGTGGGGGACGAAATCTCAAAGGATTCCTTGAAGGGTGGCTCCTTTTCCTGGAACTCGAGTTCGCCCGGCTCCGGCTGTTTGTGGATGTCCGGCGTGCGTTCCACCGTCGGCGTAACAACGGGGCTTTCCCCCGCCGGCAGGGAGGCGAGCGGCTGGCTAGCCGGGCTGGCGACTGGGGGGACGCTCTCGACGACCGGCGCGGGAGCGGTGCTTTTGACGGCCGGCGGTTCTGCTACCGGGCCGGTTACTTCTGCGCCGACGGGCGCCGCCGCCTGCACGTGGACTTCGAGTTGGGTGCGGATGAGGTGCAGTTCCTCCTGGGCGTCGTAACTCAGGTCGTTGCGGCGCATAAGCAAATCGCAGAGCGTCAGGCCGGCCGCCCACTCCCGTCGTTCCAGGGCGTGCCAGGCGGTGGTGAGAATGTCGGCCCACTCGGTGATGGCGTTGGGCGCGGGCTGTGCCTCGGCGGCCTGCTGCCAGGTGCAGACGACTTCGCCGACCAGGGGGGAGTAGGCGCGCAAGGCAAAGATGAAGAGCGCCAACCCCTCTCGCTCGGCCGGCGCGTCGTTGAGCATCAGCCCGTAGTACAGATGCTCCAGTTGATCGTGCTGCCATTCTGGGTCGCGGTAACGCGGTGTGTCGCCGTAGGCGGCGATCCGCCGGGCGTAGTAAGCGCGCAGGGTAGTGTAGGCGGTTTCCAGGGAGGCCGGGAATTGCGTCCGGGCCAGCTCGCGCATCTGCGCCTGTACGGTCGGCTGATAACGCCAGCCGTCGGCATACGCGCTCACCAACGGCGTCTGGCTCAACCAGGCGAAGGCTTCCGCGTGGTCGGTGAGCGCCTGTACGATGTCGGCGTCGAGAATTCGCGCGGCAGCGCAGCGCACGGCGGTCTCGCGCTGCCAGGGTTCCGCCAGCCATTTCAGGTAGCGATCCGTTGCATTGAGCGCCAATCCTTCGATGTGCGGGCCGCGCGCGCTGGCTAACACGCTCACCCACAGGGGAACGCCCCGGCTGTGATTCCAGATGTGCGAAAGTCGCGCCGGATCGGTCAGCCCGCCGGCGTTCAGATAGGCGTGAGTTTCTGTAGAGGTGAGGGTCTGAAGCGGCAGGGTGAGCATGACCGCGCGGAAAGGCGTCCACGCGGCGTCCGGCGGCTCGACGCCGGCGATGATCAGCCAGATGTTGGTGTTCAGGTCGCCCGGCGCAAGGATCGCGCGCAGCCACTCGCCGATCTGTGGTTCCAACAACTCCCAATCATCGAAACACAAAGCGATGCGGCGGATAGTGGCCCAGGCCGTCAGGTCTTTGATGAGGGCGCGGGTCAGCGTTTCCACCGGGTTTTTGAGCAGCGTGATGTGGTCTGGCGGCAGCGACTGCTCATACAGATAAGCGTCCCACGCGGCGGCGGTTTCCGGCTGCGCCAGGCCCTTCATAAAATCAAAAACCCCCGCGGGTTTGGCTGTGTCGGCGGCGATCATTTGCAGGACCTCGGTGTATTGGCGATACCGCTCATCGAAGGTGGTCACTTGCGTGCTGGCCTGGGTCAACTGGCGCGCCAGCGAGACCAGGACTTGCAGGATCGTCTGTTCGGGAACGGCCATGAGCTGCGCGGCGTTGATCAAGGTGGTGACGGCGCCATGCTCTTGCGCGATGGCCCGGTACTGGCTCAACAGGCTGGTTTTGCCGATGCCGGCCGGCCCGTTGATGGTAAAAATCAAATGTTCTGGAACTTGATAGATAAAGTTCAGGCGAAAGACTTCGTATTCGTGTTGGCGACCCATCAGGGAATGTTGCCCACGTTGTTGGAGTACCTGTCGCCAAGTCTGCGTTTGTCCGTTCATACGTCCTCTCCTGTGAAAAATAACCGCTCAAGCGGTGGACTAGAAGGATGTGTTTTCGCGGACGGTAAGATCGGAAGAGCGGCGTG
>DAOUGD010000198.1:0-4096 GCA_034429475.1 Anaerolineae bacterium | reverse complement strand
GGTTTTTGCGGACGGGTACCGTCCGCAAAAACCACACCCTTTCAGTATCATACTCACATCGCAAAAGGTTTGCAAAAATGGTTTGACTCGGTTAGAAACAGCCCTCCCGGCACGCAATCGCCGGGAGGGCTGTGTGAATATAAGGCGCCTGCAATTCGCGGTAGAGACGCAAGATCTTGCGTCTCTACTACGGCAAACCAAAAATCACGGCAAATGTCGGGTGATCAACGGCAGGTAGACGAAGTATTGCGATTCTGCCAGGGTAAAGGGGCCGTGCACACCCTGTCCGTATTCAGCGGCACCTGCCCGGCAGCGCAGCCGGGGTCGCCGCTCCAGCCGTCCGTTCCGGCGGTATAGTCATCATCTACCGTAATGGCCCTATCCGCGACTTCAAACGCGCCGATGTCGCAGTGTGTCCCCTTGGGGCGCGTCACGCCGCGCTGGTCGGTGAGCAAACAGGTGGCGTCATTGCCCGCGTCCAACGCCGAAGAATAGGGCAGCAGCGGCTAAGTTACAACCGTCGCCGGTAGCGCAGCGCGAGCGCCCCGCCGAGAACAAGGAGCGCGGCGACGGGGGCGAAGCCCCACGCGGCCAGGCCCACGACGCGCGCGGCGGTCGGTGTAGCCGCGCCCACGCTCACGTCCTTGAGCGTCCACGCGCTGAACCCGGTGACGCCGCTGAGGGTGACGCAGTGGTGCGCCGGGTCGGGCGTCGCGTTCTGATCCACCCACGCGCTGCCGTTCCAACGGAACATCGCCAGACGGCTCTCGTCCAGCCCGGCAACCTCAGCGTCCGTGTAGCAGAGGCTGAGCGTTGCCGGGAAGCCCGCGCTGAGGCTGCTGCTGATCCACCAGGTCACACTGATTTCGCCCGCATCCCACACCCCGCCGGGCGCGGTGAGGTGTTTGGTCACAGTGACGCTGCCGGTATCCGCCGCCGCGAGCGTCATGCTGATCATCGTGGGGCCGAAGCTGTAGGGCGTCCCGCCGGTGAAGCCGGATTTGACCACCGTGTCGCCGCCATCGTCGCCGAACTGCCGCTCGTATGCGCCCATGTCGCAGCGCAGGTCGGCGCGCGGCCGGCCGTCCAGGTCGTCCGGCGGACAGGTCGGCGGATCGCCCGCGTCAATCGCCGGGGAATCCTCGCGCAGGCGGTAGTCGCCGGTGGTGGTAGGCGCGCTGCTGGACGCGATCGGCGCGACGAACTGCGGGTCACGGGCCAGGTTGCCCGTGCCGGTGTAGACGCCGCTTTCCCATTCGATGTCGCTATAGGTAATGATGGGACTGCTGCTGTCGTTGTAGATTTCCGGGCCATTGGCCGCGCTATCGCCCCACAGAATGCAGTTGACCAGTGTGGGGCTGCTGGAGTCGTTGTACATCCCGCCGCCGTCGTTGATGGCCCGGTTGCCGCTGAAGGTGACGTGCGTCAGCGTGGGGTTGCTGCCGTTGTACATCCCGCCGCCGTGGCCGCCGGCCTGGTTGCCGTTGAAAGTGACGTTCGTCAGCGTGGGGTTGCTGCTATTGTAGTTGGCCATCCCGCCGCCGAATTCGCCGGCCTGGTTGCCGCTGAAGATGACGTTCGTCAGCGTGGGGGTGCTGCGGTAATTGGTGTACATCCCACCGCAGGCGCCGGCGGCGCCGGGGCCGTGGGCGGCGCGGTTGCCGCTGAATGTGACGTGCGGCAGCGTGGGGCTGCTGTTTCCGTTCTCCATCCCGCCGCCGTCTCCGCCGGCCTGGTTGCCGCTGAAGGTGACGTGCGTCAGCGTGGGGGTGCTGTTGTAGTTGTCCATCCCGCCGCCGTGGCCGCCGGCCGGGTTGCCGCTGAAGGTGACGTGCGTCAGCGTGGAGCGGCTATTGTTGTAGTTGTCCATCCCGCCGCCGTCTCCGCCGGCTGCGTTGCCGCTGAAGGTGACGTGCGTCAGCGTGGGGCTGCTGTTGTCGTTGGTCATCCCACCGCCGACGCCGGCGGCCCGATTGCCGCTGAAGGTGACGTGCGTCAGCGTGGGGCTGCTGTTCTTGTTGGTCATCCCGCCGCCGTAGCGGTTGGAGGAGGCGCCACTGGCATACCCGGCGGTGACGGTGAAGCCGTCCAGCCGCGCCGTCTCCGTCACCCCGCTGCTGGTTACCACATGGTAGGCGTTGTACCCCTGGAGGTCGTTCCACGTCTCGGCGATGCGGTTGCCGTCGCCATTCACGTCGTTTCCGTCAATGTCGCCGCTCAACACGGTGACGTGCGCGGTCCAGTCGCGCTGCATAAGCTGCGTCTCGGTCGCCGCAAAGCCACCGTACAGCGCTACCCCGGGGCGCAGGGTGAAGGTGGAATTGAGCGCATGGCTCGTCTGCCCGCGGCCCTCGTCCGGGTAGTACACGCCCGCCGCTACCCAGATCTCGTTGCCGGCGCCGGCGGCGGCCAGCGCGTCCTGCACATTCGCGTAGGCGTCCGTCCACGAGAGACCGGTACCGTTGCCGGTAGCATCCGCATCTACATAGATGGGGTTCGGGTGCGCTTCATACGCGCCCATATCCACGGCGCCGTTCATGATGCGCGGGTTGCCGGCCAGATCCGTGGCGACGATGACGCTGAGGCTGTTGCCCGCATCCACCGCCGGGGAGTTGAGCTGCAGGTGGTAGTCGCCGTTGGTGGTGGGCGCGCTGCCGGCCGCGACGGGAGCGACGAACTGCGGGTCGGCGTTGAGGTTGCCCGTCCCGCCGCCGCTCCAGCCCTGGATGTCGCTGTAGGTAATGGTGGGACTGCTGTTGTTGGCGTTGTAGATTTCCGGGCCATTGGCGGCGCTATCGCCCCACAGAATGCAGTTGACCAGCGTGGGGCGGCTGCTGATTTGGTTGACCATCCCGCCGCCGTAGCTGTTGGCATGGTTGCCGCTGAAGGTAACGTTCATCAGCGTGGGGCTGCTGCTTTCGTTATACATCCCGCCGCCGGCTATGGCGGCCTGGTTGCCGCGGAATGTGACGTTCGTCAGTGTTGAGTTGCTGTTCACGTTGCCCATCCCACCGCCGGCGCTGGTGGCCTGGTTGCCGCTGAAGGTGACGTTCGTCAGCGTGGGGCGGCTGCTGTAGTCGTTGCCCATCCCGCCGCCGAAGAAGGCCTGGTTGCCGCTGAAAGTGACGCGCATCAGCGTGGGTCGGCTGCCGGCGTCGTTGACCATCCCGCCGCCGTAGTTGGCGGCCCGGTTGCCGCTGAAGGTGACGTGCGTCAGTGTGGGGCTGCTGTTTGCGTTGGTCATCCCGCCGCCGCTGTTGTCGGGGGCGCTGCCATTGGCAACCCCGGCGGTGACGGTGAAGCCGTCCAGTCGCGCCGTTTCCGTCACGCCGCTACTGGTCACCACGTGATAGGCGTTGTACCCCTGTAGGTCGTTCCACGTCTCGGCGATGCGGTTACCGTCGCCATTCACGTCGTTCTTGTCAATGTCGCCGCTCAACACGGTGACGTGCGCGCTCCAGTCGCGCTGGGTGAGCAGCGTCTCGGTCGCCGCAAAACCGCCGTACAGCGCTACCCCCGGGCGCAAGGGGAAGGTGGCAGTGAGCGCACCGTTCATCTGCCCGCGGCCCTCGTCCGGGTAGTACACGCCTTCCGCCACCCAGATTTCGGCGCCGGCGCCGGCAACGGCCAGCGCGTCCTGTAGTGTCGTATAAGCGTTCGCCCACGATAGGCCGGTTGCCGCGCCGGTCGCATCCACGTCTACATAGAGGAGGGGGTGCGGGTACGCTTCGTATGCGCCCATATCCACGAGCGGGGCTACGCCGCTGCCGGTATCGGGCGTGGGCAAATCTACAAAGCGACTAAACCCGTCCCGGTCGGTAACGACGCCGCCGGGGACGGCGGCATTGTTGCCGGCGTCAATCGCCGGGGAAACCGAGCGCAGGCGATAGTCGCCCATGGTGGTGGGCGCGCTACTGGCCGCGACCGGCGCGGCGAACTGCGGGTCGGCGTTGAGGTTGCCCATCCCGCCGCCGCTCCAGCCCTGGATGTCGCTGAAGGTAATGGTGGGAGTGCTGTCGTAGTTGTTGATTTCCGGCTCACTATCGCCCCACAGAATGCAGTTGACCAGCGTGGGGTTACTGTTGTCGTTGGACAT
>DAOUGD010000197.1:0-13873 GCA_034429475.1 Anaerolineae bacterium | reverse complement strand
CCCCCATCCACCCCCACACCCACGCCTCCCACACTAAACCAACGCATCGCCGCCGACCCGGACTTGAAAGCCGCCATCTGCCAGCCGGATATGGCTTTCACGCTTAAAGAGGGCCAGATCGCCGCGCCGATTTTGCTATACCACTTCGTCGGACGCCACACGATGGAATACGGCGGGCGCAGCACCAGCCGTTTCAACGTCACCGCCGCCGACTTCGACGCGCAACTGGCAATCTTGCAACAGCTCGGCTACCAGACCGTCACCATCAGCGAGATTTCCGCCGCCCTCAGCGGCACGTTGACCCTGCCGGCGCGCCCGGTCGCGCTCACCGTGGACGACGGTTGGGCGGAAAACTATACGGTCATCTTCCCCCTGCTCCAAAAATATGGGATGCGCGCCACCTTTTATATTCCAAGTACCTATCCCATCGGCGGGCGCTTTGTGACCTGGGAGCAACTGCAAGCGATGGTCGCGGCGGGGATGGAAGTCGGTTCCCACACCCGCAAACACGTCAACCTGCGAGCAGTGTCAGGAACGACGGCGTGGTACGAGTTAGACCAATCCAAAAAGACGTTGGAGGAAAAACTCGGCGTGTCCATCGTCAGCGTGGCCTATCCCTACGGCAACTACGCCGGCAGCACCCTCGGCCTGGCGCAAAAAGCCGGCTATCAGGCCGCCGTCGCGTTAGGCGGGACCCTCCAGCACAGCGAAGCCACCCGCTACACCCTCGCCCGCCGCGAAGTGTTCGGCACGAAGCCCCTCACCGAATTCGTCAAATGGCTTCCCTGGCGCGGCGAGGGCACCGCCCTCTGCCCCACCCCGGAGCCGGCGCATCAGCCGCAGTGAACGAGATAGGAGTTAGGAGTTGCGAGGTGGTCAGTGTCATCTTGTCCCCCTCTATCCCCTAACTCCTAACTCCTAACTCCTAACTCACAACCCATAACCCAAAACCATGATTCCCGAAGAACTACACTTACGCAATTTCCTTTCCCACCACGAGACCGACCTGGACTTGCGGGGCGTCCACCTCGCCAGCCTGGTCGGAGAAAACGGCGCGGGTAAGTCTGCGCTGCTGGACGCCATCACCTGGGCCGTGTGGGGCCGCTCCCGCGCGCCTTACGGACGCGACGAGGACCTGGTCTACCACGGCGAAGGCACGATGGAGGTGGAGTACGTCTTCCGCATGGCGTACCAGGGCGGGGGAGAACGCCGCTGCCGCATCCTGCGCCGCCGCGAACTGAAAGGTCGCCGTTCCACCGGCTCCGTTCTCGACTTCCAGATCGAGGGCGAAGAGCAGTGGCGCAGCCTCACCGCCGACAGCATCCGCGAAACGCAGAACCGCATCACCGCGCACCTGGGGCTGGACTACGACACCTTCATCAACTCCGCCTACCTGCGTCAGGGCCACGCCGACGAATTCACCGTCCAGACCTCCGGCGACCGCAAGCGCGTCCTCAGCGCCATTTTGGGGCTGGATCGCTGGGCCGTCTATCAGGAGCGCGCCAAGTCCCGCCATTCCGCCATCCAGGGTCAGCTCAAAGAGGTGGATCGCCGCCTGGACGAGACCGAACAGGAATTGGCCCGCCGCCCGGAGTACGAAGCGGAACTGGCAGAAGCCGAGCGCCGCGCCGCCGCCGCCGAGTCGCGCCTGCAAGAAATCCAGGCCCAGATGGACGTGCTGAACCGCGTGCAAGAGCAGGCGTTGGCCCTGCGCCGGCACCTGGACGACCTGGCGCGGCGGATGCAGCAGGAAGACGAGCGGCTGTCACAGTTGCGTCAGGAAGAGGAGAACCACCAGGGCCGGCTGGCCTATTACCGCAGCATGGTGGAGCAATCCGCCGCCATCGAAGCCGCCTACGCCGCCTACCAGGACGCCGTCGCCGCCGAGCGCGCCTGGGGCGAGAAGCTCAGCCAGGCCGCGCGCCTGCAAAGCGAGAAATCCCGCCACGAACAGGCCATCGCCGCCGAACGCGCCGCCCTCACCTCACAGGTGCGCGCCGCCGAGCAGGAATCCGCCCGGCTGGAGCGCGCCATCGCCGCCGCCCGCGCCGCCCTGGAACGCGCCCGCAGCGACCTCACCGGGCAGATTGCGTCGCAGGCCGAGCGGCTTATCAGCCCCCAACTGCGCGCCGATCTCGATGCCGCGCTGGCGGAGCAGGCCCGCTTGCAGGCGTTGGCCGACGCGCACGAGGCCGCCCGCGCCGCCCTGCACGCCGCCGAAGTCGAAGTGGGCCGGCTGACCGAACGCAACCGCCAACTGCGCGACCTGATGGACGAAACGAAGGCCCGCCTCGACGCGCTGGCCGCTGCGACTGCCACATGCCCGCTGTGCGGCCAGCCGCTTTCGCCGGAACACCGCGAGCGGCTCCTCACCGAAATCCAGACGGCGGGCAAGACAATGGGCGACGAGCATCGCACCAATGTAGATCGCGTGAAAGACCTGCAAAAGGAGCAAACCACCCTGCGCCAGGACATCGCCGCGCAGCAGCGCGAGTTGGCCGGACGCGCGAAGCAGGAGCAGCGCGTCGCCCGCTTGCAGCAGCAGATCGAACAGGACGCCGCCGCCCGCGAGCGCACGCAAGAACTGGAAGCGCAGGTCGTGGCAGTGGCGGCGCAGATCGAGGCCGGCGACTACGCCGCCGACGCGCAAGCCGCCCTGACGGACGCGCAAGCCCGCATCGCCGCGCTGCAAGCGCAGTTGGATGCAGAGGAGTACGGAGCGGACGCCCGTGTCGCCCTGCAAGGCGTCCTGGCGGAACTGGCCGAATTGGGCTACGACGCCGCCGCGCACCAAAGCCTCAAACAGCGCCTCACCGCACTCAGCGGGGCCGAAAGCGACTACCGCGAGTTGGAAAAGGCGCGGATCAGCGTCGAAAAAGAAGAGGAGACGCTGAAGCGGCTGGCGCTGGAAGTGACGGCGCAGCAACAGCGGATCGCGCAGTTGGCGCAGGAACGCGCCGGGCAGCAGGCGCAGCTTGACGCCTTGCAGCCGCAGTTGGCGCAGGCGACCGTGTTGGGGCAGCAACTCAACGCGGCGCGGATGGACGAGGCGCAGGCGCGGCAGCGCGTCGGCGCGACGCGGCAGAATCTGGCCGCGCTGGAAACGTTGGAACGCCGCCTCATCACCCTGCGCGCGGAGCGCGATACACTCGGCGGGCGCGTCGGGCGGCTGGCCGAACTGCGCGACGCTTTCGGCGTCAACGGCATCCCCGCGATGATCATCGAGCACACACTGCCGGAGCTGGAACGCGAGGCCAACCACATCCTCCAACAGCTCACCGGCGGGCGGATGCATGTCCGCTTCGAGACGCAGCGCGAGACGAAGACCGGCAACCTGCGCGAGACGCTCGACATCATCATCAGCGACGAGAAAGGCACGCGCCCTTACGAGAACTTCTCCGGCGGCGAACAGTTCCGCGTCAACTTCGCCATCCGCGTGGCGCTTTCGCGCATGTTGACCCGCCGCGCGGGCGTCCGCCTGCGCTCGCTTTTTGTGGACGAGGGCTTCGGCGCGCTGGACGCCGACGGGCGCCAACGCCTCGTCGAAGCCGTCAAAGCCATCCAGGACGAATTTGACCTGATCCTGGTCATCACCCACATTGACGAACTGCGCGAAGCCTTCCCCACGCAGATATTGGTTTATAAGTCTGAGGCCGGGTCGCAGGTTCAAGTGGATTGACTTTCAAATTTTAGATTTTGGATTTTGGAAGTTATCAGTGATTTTGCCGAAAGGAGTTGGGCAGATGAATGTGACTAAAAGTTTCGACATAGACTATACGGTGCAAATCTGGCAGGAGGGGACGCAATTTGTGGCGCACGCAATGCCTTTGGATGTAATGAGCGCAGGCAACACCCCGGCGGCGGCGCGCCAGGCGGTGGAAGAAGCTGTCCAATTGTTCTTGATCACGGCCGGGGAAATTGGAACATTGGAGGAAGTGCTAGAAGAGGCTGGTTATGTATTTGAGCGAAATGGGTGGGTCAGCCCCCGCTGGGTTGCCATCGAGCGACATTTCGCGGCGGTAGCGGTGTGAAATGCCCAAATTGACGCCGGTACATTGGAAAAAACTGGAGAAAGTATTTCTGGTCGCCGGTTTCCGCTTTGTGCGACAGCACGGGAGTCATCGCTCTTATGCGAAAGAAGGTATCGCCCGTCCGGTAGTGATTCCAACCTACGATGAAATCCCGGTATCCATCATTCGCAACAACCTGAAAACGGCCGGGATTTCGCGGGATGAATACTTCAAACTATTAACCGACTGAGCCGACGACTCGCCCCCTATCTCCTATTTCCTATCTCCTATCTCCTCACTCTTTGCTTCTGACTCGCTATGAACACAGCGTTCAATTACTGTTATAACCTCATCCAACTGCTGGCGAACCGGCGGATGCTGCGGCCTTTGGTGGTGGCCTACGCGGTGACGACGCACTGCAACCTGAACTGCGTCTACTGCGAAGACTTCGGCGCGCGTCGCAACGCCGACCAGCCCGCGCCGCTGCCCCTGGGGGACGCCCAACGGGTGCTGCGCGTCATCCGTGGGGCCACCGATTCCCTGCTCATCACCGGCGGCGAGCCGCTGCTCTACCCCGATCTGGCGGCGCTGCTGCGTTACGCCCGCGCCACGTTGCGCTTCCGTGAAATCACCCTCTTGAGCAACGCCACCCTGCTGCCCGCGCACCTGGACGTGCTGCCGCTCATCACGCGGCTGATGGTCAGCGTGGACGCGACGACGCCGGACGTGTGGGATCAGACGATCCGCTCGACGCCGGGGACGGCCCAGACGATTCTCGACGCCGTGGCGCTGGCGGCAGCCCGCCAACGTCAAGATGGATTTTGCATGGTACTGAACTGCGTGGTCACGCCGGAGACGCTGCCCCAGGTGGAGCGGGTGTTGGATTTCTGCGAGGCGCACGGCGCGCTGTTCTCGTTCTCGCCGCAGTCGGTCAACAACTGGCCGCGCTACGAGCTGCTGGTAGATACGGACGCCTATCGCGCCTTTGTGACCCGGATGATCGCCCGCAAGCAATCCGGCGCGCCGATTCTGGGGAGCATGGCCTATCTGCGGATGCTGCTGGACTTTGAACCGTATGCCTGCTATCCGCTGCTGGTGCCGCGCGTGATGCCGGACGGCGGGCTGGCGTATCCCTGCCGCCCCATCGAACGCGAGGGCGCGCTGCCGGGCACTGCGTCCGGCGCGCACGGCGGGCGCGCGGTCAACCTGCTGGACGTCCCCAACTGGGCCGCGGCCCTCCGCCGCGCCGCCGACCTCTACGGCGACCCGCCTTCGACGTGCGGAAGCTGCTTCCAACAGTGTTACATCGAGCCGTCCCTGCTGCAAGCGCGCCCGTGGGATTGGGCGTGGGAGTGGCTGCGGTACGCGCCTGCGCGGCGCGGGCACAGCCTCACGTATGCGCCGGGGTAGAAGTGCTGAGTGCTGAAGTGCTGAAGTGCTGAGTGCTGATCTTATTGCTTGGGCCGATCACTGACCGCGCCACAGGGCGCCGTCGGAGAGGATAGGAATGGGACGATTTGAAGGGAATCCTATATTCTGCTCCGCCCTAATAGTGAGTTTATTGATTGTCTTCCAATGCGTAAGATATTTCCCCTACAAAAGACCAACGATTATCTGGTTGTAACGCATAGTCAGCAACAAAGATAATTCGCGCGACATTTTCACCCGGAATCCGCTGATGAGTTAGGACTGTTGCAAGGTTGGTGTGGGCTGTGGGCCATTGCCATTCAATTAAGTACGTCTCACCTGGAGCAAGTTGGATTTGAGTTTCATAGGCGTGTGTATCGCGCCAATGTTCCTCCACGTAGCGATCTGGCCCCCCTTCTTCTGAAGCCGGAACCCAGTTTGCGGCATATATATCCATAGCGGGGTCTTCACCGTCATCCAAAGTCAACACCTTATTCGAGATATTGCGAATCTGCCACTGAATTTGCACGGTTTCTCCAAATTGATAATCCCATTTATCCGTGCAAATCTGCAACTCCAGATCGCCGGCAGAACGCTGCTCTCCGGCGCAGTGGCCACTCAACTTGTTCTCAGTCGGTATCGGGGCCGGTTTGTCGGGCAGGTAATCTACGCTGAGTGAAGTGTCGCGCACATCATCAGGTTTGAGACGTATGACGGCGTAAATCGTCATGAAAGCGCGATGCCCCCGGCCAACTGCAGTTGACTCCTCAAGATAAGCCTGTTCCGGAATCCAGCGCCCCTCAATCGTATAGGCTGCGCCCGCTTCAATGGTGATCTGAGTGGCGGGCGCGGGAGACATATCCGTCCAAGTCCCGCCTACAAGTTGTAGCTCGAGCGCCGGTTTGTCACCGCCATTCAACGTCACCTTACGGTTTCCCGTGTTGGTCAGCGTAAAACTGGCCCGGATGGCCTCCCCATAGCGATAACGTCCTTTGTCGGCACACAGAGCGTATGTCAACGTGGTCTGATCTATTTTGTACTCGAAACACTGTGGGGGCGGCGTACAAGCAACCAGCACGACCAGACACAGCCCGACCATTCCCAGTATCCACATCCATTTGCGTTTCATTGCGCTACCACCTTCTCTACAAATAGGTAAAAACGAAATTTGTGCATAACTTATGACTTTAGTGATCATTAACCCAGCGGATAGTCACCGCCGGCGCGACATTCACCACCGTCACCACCAGACTATCCGTGCCGCTCAGGCCGGTGGTGTCGGTCACGGTCAGCGTCACGGTGAAGACGCCGTTGCCTCCCTATCATTGAAAAGGGAGGAAAGTGAGGTTTTGAGTGCGCGGCTCTACCGCGCGCTCAAAAACACTGCTTCTCCAATTGTGGGTAGTCTCTTGCGTTATTTATCATCTACTACCCGCATCTTATGCTTTCCAGGAGAATTGGCAATTTTTTAAAGGAATTGGACATTTTTCTTAATGCAAGGGTGCGTGTATCATGGTAGCATATACTATGCCAGATGACGTTAAAAATCTTTTTCGTCAGCAGATTAAGCAGATTAAGCAGATGATCAAAATCTGCTTAATCTGCTTAATCTGCTGACAAAACTTCTCAAGGAGGTCTTCATGCCAGCCAGACGCAGAAAATTGCCCAATATTGTCTTTTTCGGGATTGACTCGCTGCGCGCCGACCGGTTGAGTTGCTACGGCTATCCGCGCTTCACCACGCCGCACATGGATCGGATCGCGCAGGGGGGGGCGCTCTTCGAGCGGTATTACAGCCCGCACATCCCCACCACCAGCGGCTACACGAATATGCTCACCGGCATGGATGCGTTCACGACGCAGGTGGTGGCGCTGCGCCACAAAGGGCCGCTACGCCCGGAGGTCAAGACGCTGCCGGAAATCCTCAAGGAGCACGGATATAACACCACCTGCGTGGGCTTCACCGGCAACGCCGCCTCGCGCGGCTTCGACACCTACCTGGATTACGCCGGATGGGGCAGTTGGAACGAGGGCCGCAGTCCCAAGGCGCAAAATCTCAACGCCGTGACCCTGCCGGAGCTGGATCGGTTGGTCAAGGAGAAAGCGCCGTTCTTCCTGTTCATGCGCCACATGGACCCGCACGCGCCCTATCTGCCGCCCGAACCCTTCGAGCGGATGTTCTATCACGGCAACGAGTGCAACCCGCGCAACCACTCGATGGATCCGGTGATGAGCTTCAAGCCGTTCTGCGACTTCTTCGCCACCTGGATGCCGCCGGGCATCCGCGATAAGGATTACGTGATCGCGCAGTACGACGGCGAAGTGGCGTATATGGACGCCTGCATCCAGTCCATCTTTGCCGCGCTGGAAGCGCACGGCATCTTCGATGAGACGCTCATCGTCATCACCTCCGACCACGGCGAGACGCTCTACGACCACGAGTGCTACTTCGACCACCACGGTCTGTACGACGTGACGCTGCACGTCCCGCTGATCATCCGCTATCCCGGCAAGCTGCCCGCCGGGAAGCGCGTGCGCGGCTACGCCCAGCAGTACGACCTCACGCCGACGCTGCTGGAACTGCTCGGCATCGAGACGGACATCGCCTTCGACGGCAAGAGCCTGCTGCCGATGGTGCGCGGCGCAGAAGCCGCGCATCGCGCCGAGGTGTACATCACCGAATGTACGTGGATGCGCAAGCACGGCTGGCGCACGCCGGAATGGAAGCTTATCGAGGCGTTGGAGCCGGACTTCCACTTCAAGCCGCCGGTGGAGTTGTACAATCTGGTGGAAGACCCGGACGAGAATCACAACCTGGCGGAGGCCGAGCCGGAAGTCGTGGCGCTGCTCAAGGCGCGGATGGACGCCTGGATCGCCCAACGCGAAGCCGAGACCGGCCTGCCGAATCCCATGCATCACCAGGGCGACTGGCACGGTCACGAAGGCGTCGGCGCGTTCACCAGCTCGCAGCAAGCCTACGACACCCTGCACATCGGCGACCCCAAGCAGGCCGCACGGTTGCAGGCGGGGGAGAAGAAGTAGCTCGAAGGAGGTTCTGATGGACAAGGTACTGCGACTCACTGCATTGATAGAGCGTGAAGATGACGGGTACGTTGCCACCTGCCCGGAATTGGACATCGTCAGTCAAGGCGACACCGTGGAGGCGGCGCGCCTGAATTTGCTTGAGGCGGTTGAGGGTTTCTTTGAAGTAGCCTCGCCTTCAGAAATTCAACGGCGTTTGAAGCGTGAAACTTATGTCACGCCGATTATGCCAACCGTGTCGGCGGCACGTTTGGGGTTAGCAACGGGGTGAACGATGCCCAAGTTACGTGTTCTGTCGGGTCGGGATGTGTGTAAAATCATGTCACAGTATGGTTTTGAAGCGGTACGGCAAAAAGGCAGTCACATCATCATGCAAAAACGTGAGAAGGACACCACGATTACTGTGCCGGTGCCCGATCATGATGAATTGAGAACCGGTACACTGTTGGGTATCATTCGCCAATCGGGTCTGCCGCGTGCGTTGTTTGAAGCGGGGTAAAGGATACCAGTCTAACTTACAGGAGGTACGATGGTCTATAATCTTTCGCCCACAACCATTCTTAATCAGTTGGCAAGCTCGATGGTTGCGACACAGCGTTATGCAACTCAAGAGGAAGCCCTATGGGAATTGGCTTTATCCGCGATTCGTGAGAAAACGACCCATTATCGGCGGCGAATTCGGAAATTAGAGCGTAAATATGGCGTTGATTTTGACACCTTTACCACACGCTTGCAAAACCAGGCCACACCGGCGCAGGAGGATGATTGGTTAGCCTGGCGTTCTGCGCAGCGGATGCTCTCCGATTGGCAAAAGGCTTATCAGGATTTGCACGATGCATACCCTGGTCAGTGAGCTATTGCAGCTCTTGCGCGGACATCCATGGGTCAAGAATGTCCGTCTTTTGAACTATGATGAAACCCCTGCCGGAAAATTGGAGGTGAAGATTCGTTGCCGCCTGATTGGAGATTACCAATTCCAGGTATGGTTGCACCACGAACTGAATTTTCAAGATTACGCTTACCAATTGTTTTCTGATCAGCCTTTTTTGCGTTGGGATAATGCGCCACACTATCCACAGATTGCTACCACCCCGCATCACTTCCATGATGAACATAACCATGTCAGTGAATCACCGCTTTCCGGTAATCTATTGCAGGATTTAAACGTGGTGTTGTCCGAGATAGAAAAATGGCTGAATACTCGGGGTATTTCAATAAAATGAAGGATGATTCCACTACTCAGATGACATCGGGAGGAATTGAGAAATGACACTCAACGTCGCTATTGTCGGATTAGGCAACATCGGGAACACGCACGCGCGGGTGTATCAGCAGCGCGCTGACGTGAAGCTGGTCGCGGTGTGCGACATCATCAAGGAACGCGCGGATAAAGCGGCGGCGGCCTACGGTTGTCCGGCGTTCTACTCTGTGCAGGAGATGCTGAAGAGCGGCATCCAGATTGACGCCGCCAGCATGGCTACCGCCGGGAAGGAGAACGGCGGCGATCACTACACGCCCACGATGGAACTGTTGGCAGCGGGCATCCCCACGCTCGGCGAGAAACCTATCTCCAACGACGTGAGCAAGGCGGCGGAGATGGTCGCCCTGGCGAAGCAGAAGAACCTGCGCTACGGCATCAACCTGAACCACCGCTTTACGCCGGCCGCGCTGAAGGCCAAGGAATGGGTCAAGGCCGGGCGGCTGGGCGAGCTCAACATGATCAACATGACCATGTGGATCAATAACCCCAACGAGACCTCGCCGTGGTTCCACATTCGCGCACTGCATCCCCACTCGCTGGACGTGATGCGCTACTTTGGCGGCGACGTGGAGAAGGTACAGGCATTCTTCAAGAAAGGCCCGCGCGCCGACGGCCCGGACGGGCGGCGTGTCTGCTGGTCCAACGTGCAGGTGAACCTGCTCTTCAAGAACGGCATCCTCGGCCACCTCACCGGCAGCTACGACGCCGGCGGCAGCTACGGCCTGGAGACGTTGGAAGTCGTCGGTTCGGAAGCGCGTTTCGTGCTGCTCGACGCCTGCGAACACCTCACGTTCTATCCGCGCTTCAGCCGCCAGACGGAAACCTACGACTACGTCGGCGGGATGATGAGCTTCAGCGAGACGTTCGGCAGCCGCATCGGCGTGTGGGTGGACCAAAATATCGCGCAGGTCAAGCCGGAGGAAATTGACGCTTCCGGCGCGGACGCTCTCCACGTCCAGCGCATCATCGAGGCGATCATCACGTCCTGGGAAACGGGGCAGGTCGTTACGCTGTAACCCGTCAAACGTCAAATGTCAAACGTCAAGATTTCACGTTTGACGTTTGACGTTTGCGTATTTCTTGCACGAGGTACACAACTATGTCACGCATCACCATCATTGGCCGGGGACACTCCGGCACACGCGCGATGTCACACACACTTTCGGCGAGCGGCGTGTTTATGGGCGCGCCGCTCAACGTCTCCGGCGATTTGCTGCCGCCGCAGACGATGTACGACGCCTGCCGCGTCTTCGCCCGCTATGTGGACTGGCAGGGCGACCTTTCGTGGAACTGGGATCGGGCATTGGCGGCAGATATTCCCGACGAGTTCAAATTCTTGATTCACACGTACCTGACTTCGGTGCGGCTCAATTCCACCGAGCATACAGGCTGGAAGATTCCCGAAACCACGCTCATCTTCCCCTGGATTGCGCGAATGTACCCGGACATCAAGTACATCTTCTGGATCCGCGACCCGCGCGATTGCATCATCGGCGGCCATCTCACCGACGACCTCCACGACTTCGGCATTGACTATCCGCCCACCGACGACGTGCGCCTGCGCCGCGCCATCTCGTGGAAGTACCAGTACGATTTGGTGCAGGCCATGCCCAAGCCCAGCCATTGGATCGAAGTGCGTTTCGAGGACTTTGTGTTTCACCAGGATGAGACGCTGGCGCGGCTGGAGGCTTTCCTGGGCATCCCGCTGGCAAAAATCCCGGTCAACCCGGAGGCGGTGGGGCGGTGGAAGACCGATGAGGACGTGCATGATTTTGATTTTTTCGCCGAGGCAATGGTACAATACTGTTATGAAAATAAGGAATAATGATCAATCCTGGTATTGGAACCAAGCATGGCAGGCAGGTGAACTGGCGGCTGAAAAAGAGGCAGCCGCCAGGCTAGGTGAAGATTTTGAAACGATGGAAGCTTTCCTAAAAGATTTGGGGTTAGATTTGACCGAAGTGGAAAATGAACGGTTTCTCAAACCGCGCATGTCGCTATCTTGAAGATCCCCCCCGCGTCATTGATCTCCTTCTCGACTATCGCGCCGCCACCACCGTCTACACTTACCCCACCGTCTGGCGCTTGCGCCTGCTCTGGTCTTCGCGGATGTGGAACCCGGCGGAGGACGCACGGCTTTGGGAAGATGAGACCGGGCGCGTCGTCGGTTTTGCGCTGCTCTGGCGGCGACAGCGCGAGTCGCCCTATCTGGCATTGGAATGGGTGATCCATCCAACTCTGGCAACCGAAGCGTTAGTGGATGCGATGCTGGCGTGGGCTGTGGCGCGCGTGCAGACGATCACTGTTGAACAGGCTGCATCCCGGACACTCTATGCCAATGCGCTCAATCTGCCCCTGCATTTTGATGCCGCCTTTGAACGCTACGGTTTCAAACCGCTTCCCGCTGACCTCGAGCAGTACAACGTCTACCTGACGCGTCCCTTGCAAATGCCCCTACCTGAACCGGCGCTCCCGTCCGACTACATCCTGCGCCCGCTTGCCAGCGTGGACGAATTGGAGGCGTATGCCGCCATATCCGGCTTCGCCGCCGTTGACCCACACCATCGCCGCGAACTATTCGCCAGCGACGAGTACGCCTATCGGGTGATCGTCGCGCCGGATGGGGAATTCGCCGCCTACTGCGAGGTCTCCATCTGCCGGGAGGAGTGGGCGCGCAGCGGGCGGCGCGTGGGCTGGATTGACTACGTCGAGACGCGCCCGGAACAGCAGCGGCGCGGCCTGGGGCGCGCGGTGTTGCTGGCGGGGTTGCGTCAGTTGCAGGAGTGGGGCGCGGAGATGGCGCTGCTCATCACGGTGAGCACCAACACGCCGGCCCTTGCCCTATATGACGCTGCCGGATTTGTGCGAATGGACGTGCCAGAAATGCCCGGCTACGAAAGGCCAATGACATTTGGCCCATCGTCAGTGTCGCCGGTCGGTGAGATCCAACCATGACTTACCCAAAGGGCCGTGAGTGGACAGAAAAGCTGCTGTGTGAAGCCCGGCAGCAGAAATCGCGGACGTTACGGTTGGCCCCGGAACGTTACGGGCATGGGTATCTCAAGCAGCTCCCGGCTGAAGTTCAGGAATTGCGCTGGCTTACAGAACTCGCCGTTACCGACCACCGCCTGACGACTTTGCCGGATTGGCTGGATCGCCTTGCGAATCTCAAAACCCTAAACCTGTCCGCAAATCAATTTCAGCAAATCCCGGCGGTCATTTTTCGGCTGCCCATGGTGGGCGAGTTAAGTTTCGCCAACAATCAGCTCAAATCACTGCCGGAACACTGGGGGAGCCTGGGCGACTTGCAGCAATTGGACCTGTCGCATAACCAGATTGGCGCATTGCCGCCTGGACTCGCGGAGTTGGCTGCATTGCGTGCGCTCGACCTCTCTACCAATCAGATCGCCAGTCTGCCGGCAGAGATGGGAAACTTGCCCAACCTCAAGCGACTCGACCTATCGAACAACCGGTTATCCCAACTGCCGCCGGCCCTGGGGCGCCTCACACAGCTTGAAGTCTTACGGCTCGACCACAACGTTCTGGATGCTTCCGCCTTTCCCCTGGAACTGAGCCGGTGCGTGAATTTGCGGCAGATTTCCATTGCGACGAACCCACTGGGGCGATTCCCGGATGTGCTCTTGAATTTGCCGGCGTTGGAATTCATAGATGTGTGTGATTGCGGCCTTTCCCAACGCGATCTGCCGCCCGCGCTTCAGCAGCGCCCGCCCCTCATTGTGCGGTTTAAGCGGGACAATCCCATCACACCGCCGGATTGAGTTGCCACCCTATATCCCTTGTACAACAGGAGCCTATGTCAAAAAAGCACCACACTTCCCAAAGAAATGGTCTGCCTTTCGATCTGAAAAAAGGCGGCGTACTGGCCCTCGTCATCGCGCTGTTGATCCTGGCCGCCAATGCCCTACTCTCCGAACACGGTCAACCCCTGCCCAGCGACGTGGTCAATCTGGCCGAAACCGTCGTCCAGGATTCCCTGGCATCAGACCCGCCAGACAATCCCCCGCCCCGCGCGCCGAATGTCCCGCCCACCCGCCCACCCAAAGCTCCACCTACGGCGACGCCCGTTTCCACCCCTTCAGAATCGGGCGATATGCCCAGGGCCGATGCGGCCGCCAATTTTGACTATTACGTGC
>DAOUGD010000196.1:0-6999 GCA_034429475.1 Anaerolineae bacterium | reverse complement strand
GCGGTACACCGCCCGCGAAAACACCCTTAAACACTTCTGGCTCTTCCCCATGCCGTGAGTACCGCCCGGCGGACTAACACCTGCGTCATTTCCAGACGGTATTCGGCGCTGCCCCGGAAGTCTTCGATGGGGTGCAGTTCCAGGAGCGCGGGTTCCAGAGCATAGGCGATGCGCGCCTCGTTAATCAACTGGCCGCGCAGCAGATGCTCGGTCTTGTGCAGGCGCACGGGGCGCGAGTCCGCGCCGCCGACGGCCACCCGCACCTCCGACGGTACTCCCTCGGCGACGCCGATGTAGGCGGCGGCGCAGACGATGGGCTTGTCCTTGGGCGAGCGTCCCACCACCTCAAAGGCGGCGGCGCTGCGCGCGGGCGGGCGCTTGATCCGCACCTCGGTCAGCAGCACGCGGGTCTTGACCAGCCGGTCGCGGTAGGCCGCGAAGCTGAGGAACGGCGCGGTGTGGGGCGCGGTATCGGCGTACTTCACCTCGGCGTCCAGCACCAGGAGCGCGGTCGTGAGCGGATCGGCCGGCCCGGCGACGATGAGCGTCCCGCCCAGCGTGCCCTGCTCGCGCAGGCCGCGCGACTGCGTGTAGCCGGCCGCCGTCGCCAGGAGGCCATCAGCGAGCTTGCCGGCTTCGGGGTGATCCATCATGGCCTGTAGTGTGACCATCGTGCCGAGCCGCACACTCTCATCGTCGCTCGCCACTTGTCCCAAACCGACCGATTGCAAATCCACCACCATCTCCAACTGCGGATGGCCCTGCGCCACCGTCCATGCGCCGCCGCCAAGGTAGACCGCGTTGATGTTGGATTGCACCAATGCGACCGCTTCTTCAATGCTGGTCGGTCGCCGATAATCTTTCACGTTGCGTAACATAGAAGTCCTCCTATTTCCTATCCCCTATTTCGTCTTGCCGCCAATAAGGCTTTTCCGCTTCCCACCCGGTCAACACCTCCGGCGGGGGGCAGATGACCAACGCCTGCACCTCGGCGGTCACGCTGCCGTCGGGCAGGCGGATTTCTCCGGCGACCTCGGCGGTGCGCTCGCGGCGGCGCGTCACCCAGCCCACGGCGGTCAGCGGCACGCCGGTGGGCGTCGGTTTGCGGTAGCGCATCTCCAACTTGGCCGTGACCCAGAATTGCTCGTCCTCCTGACCCACGTTGAGCGCGCGCCCGGACACTTCGTCCAGGATTGTCGCCAGGATGCCGCCGTGAGCGACGCCGGGATAGCTCTGGTACTCGTCGGAGAGGGTGACAGGGGCGACTAGCTGTCCGGAAGCGGCATCTTCGTAAAAATGCAGGTGCAGCCCGACGGGATTATCCCGCCCACAGATGAAACACATCCGCGACGTGTTCTGTGATTTCCAATCGGGTGAAATTTCTGTCATAGGTTCTCTTCTCCAAAAATAAATCGTCTGAACGTTTAAACGTTCGCACGTTCAAACGTTACTTCTATCCAATCGCTGGCAACGCGGCTTATTTTTCTTCTCGCATATACGCCGTGCCGAGCGCGGCGGGGGCGCCGATGCGTTTGCTCAGGGTCTCCCACCACGTCATCACGACGAGAACAAAAATGGTCATAAGATAGGGCAGCATGTTGAGAAAGGCCGGCGGCAGGGTCGTGCCCGCCGCTTGCAGGCGGAACTGCACGGCGTTGATGCCGCCGAACAGGATCGCGCCCAGGATCGCGCGGGCCGGATTCCACATGGCAAAGATGACCAGCGCAATCACGATCCAGCCGCGCCCGCCGGTGATGTTTTCCGCCCAGCCGGGCGTGTAGGCCAGCGACAGGTGCGCGCCGCCCAGCCCCACCAACATCCCGCCCAAAAGGGTGTACCGGTAGCGGACTTTGAGGACGTCAATGCCCATCGCGTCGGCGGTTTCCGGGTTTTCGCCCACCGCGCGCAGGTTGAGTCCGTTGCGCGTCTTGTACAGGTAGAACCACGCCAGAGGGATGAGGATGTAAATGGCGTAAGTGAGAATATCTTGCTTGAACAAGGCCCCCAACACCGGAATTTGACTGAGGAGGGGAATTTCCATCACGCTGAATTTCGGGCCGATTAAGCCCACCAGGTAGTTATTGTTGGATGCCGGCCCTAGTCGTTGCCCCAGGAAGCTCGCCAGGCCGCTGCCAAAGAGTGTGATGCTCAGGCCGCTGACCACCTGATTGGCGCGCATGGTGACGGTGAGGAAGGCGTGCAGCGTCGCCAGCAGACCGCCCACCAGCAGCGCTGCCAGCACGCCCAGCCACGGACTGCCGCTGTAATACCCCGTCGCAAACGCCGCCACCGCGCTCAACAACATCATCCCTTCCAGCCCCAGGTTGAGGATGCCGGAACGCTCGGTGTAAATTTCCCCCACCGTCGCATACACCAGCGACGTCCCCGCCCGCAGCGTAATCGTCAAAATAGAAGTCAATAAAGCCAGCATAATGTTACTCCAAATCTCTCAACGGATTCAACGGATTCAACGGATTCTTCCTAACTCCTAACTCGCAACTCCTAACTCCTAATTCCTAACTCGCAACTCCTATTTCCTCACCACCCGTATCCGATACTCCGTGAACAAACTCCCGGCCAGCATCGGAATCAAGATCATCCCTTGCAGTACCACGCCCACGGAGGACGGCAGCCCCATCATAATCTGCACCTGATCCCCACCGACGAGCAGCGCGGCCATCATGACCGCCACGAAGACGACGGCCAGCGGATTGAGCTGCGCCATCCACGCGACGATGATGGCGGTGTAGCCATAGCCGAGCGACAGCCCCTGCTGCAACCGGTGCGAGATGCCGAGCACTTCCCCCGCGCCGGCCAGCCCGCTCAACGCGCCGGAGAGCAACAGCGCCAGCACGATGTTCCGCCCGATTTTGATGCCCAGATACCGCGCCGCCGTCTGGTTTTCACCGATGATCTTGAGTTCAAAGCCCCAGCGGGTGACCTTGAAGACAAACCACAGCACGCCCGCCAGCAACAGCGCAAAAATCAGACCGATGTGCAACCGCCCTGAGAGACGCGGCAGCCACGCCGCCGCCGGGAATTGCGCCGTGCCGGGGAAGCCATACCCGTGCGGATCGCGCCACGGGCCGTTGAACAGGTATTGATAATACAGGATGGCGACGTAGTTGAGCATCAACGTCGTCAGTGTCTCGTCCACTTTGAGCGCGGCTTTGAGCACCGCCGGAAACCCTGCCCACAGCGCCCCCGCCAGGATGCCCAGTAACAGCGCGAGCGGCAGCAGCGTCCACCCCGGCAGGACTTGCGACCAGATCAACCCCACCCACGCCGCCGCGACGCCGCCCATCACCAACTGCCCCTCCGCCCCGATGTTCCAGAAACGCATCCGAAAGGCAATGGAGACGCCCAACCCGGTGAGCATCAGCGGCGCAGCCTTGACTAGCGTTTCGGTGATGTTGCGCCAACTGCCAAACGCACCCTTCGCCATCGCCGCGTAAGTCGCCAACGGGTTCGCGCCCGACAGGAGCAGCAGAATCGCCCCCAACGTCAAAGAAACAAGGAAGGATAATATTGGAACCAGCAGCGAGGCCTGCCGTGACAATGACTCGCGTTTCTCGAATACGATAGAGATTTTTTGGCTCATGGTTTTACTCCGGCCATCAGCAGCCCCAACGTTTCCACGTCAGCCTGCTGGGAGGGCACAAGACCCATCACCCGCCCCTCAAAAAGCACGGCGATGGCGTCGGCGACAGACGTGAGTTCGTCCAGGTCTTCAGAAATGAGCAGCACCGCGCGGCCGGCGTCGCGCTGCTCCAACAGCCGCTTGCGGACGGCCTCCGTGGCCCCCACGTCCAGCCCGCGCGAGGGGTAGACGGCAATGAGCAGCCCGGCGCAGGCGTCAATTTCGCGGGCCAGAATCGCCTTCTGGATGTTGCCGCCGGACAGGAATTTGATGTGGGTCTGCGGCGACGGCGTGGCAATGCGGAACGCCTCAATCATTTTCTGCGCAAAATCGAGGATGCGCTGCGGATGCAAAATGCCGTGGTCGGCCAGCGGCGCCTTCCGGTAGCCCTTCATCGCAATGTTGTCGGCCACCGCCATCGAACCCACCGCGCCCATCCCGATGCGGTCGGCGGGAATGTGGCTGACGCCCGCGCGGATCACGTCAAAGGGCGACTGGTTGGTCGTGGCGCGCCCCTCAATCAAAATGTCCCCCGCCGTGACGCGCCGCAGGCCGGCGATCACTTCCGCCAACTCGCGCTGCCCGTTGCCGGCCACCCCCGCAATCCCGATGATTTCGCCGCGCCGCACGGTCAGGGAGACTTCGCGCAGCGCGGGCAGACCCTTGTCGTTTTGGGCGCACACCTTGCGCAGTTCCAGCATCGTCGCGCCAGGCGTCTGTGTGACCTTCTCCAGGCGAAACAGCACCTCGCGCCCCACCATCAAGCGGGCCAATTCCTGCGGGTTCGTGTCCGCCGTGCGCTGCGTGGCGACCACCCGGCCGCTCTGCAAAACCTGCACCCGGTCGGAGAACGCCATCACTTCCTCCATCTTGTGCGTGATGAAGATGGCCGATTTGCCCTCGTCCGTCATCACCTTGATCACGGCGGCCAAGTCTCGCGCCTCCTGCGGCGTCAACACCGCCGTCGGCTCGTCCAGGATCAGGATGTCGGCGCCCCGGTAAATCAACTTGAGGATTTCAACGTGCTGCTGCTCCCCCACGCTCAACTGCCAGATGTAGGCGTGGGGATCGCACGTCAGGGCGTAGCGCGCCGCAATTTCCCGGATGCGCGCGCAGACCTCGTCCATCTTGGGGATGAAGGGCAGGTCGCTGATCCCCAAAATGATGTTTTCGGCCACCGTCATCGTCGGCACGAGTTTGAAGTTTTGATGCACCATGCCGATGCCCAGCGCCGCCGCATCGCGCGGAGAGTGGATGTCTACCCGCTGCCCGCGCACCCAAATCTCGCCCTCGTCCGGCCGGTAGAGGCCCACCAGCACATTCATCAGCGTGCTTTTGCCCGCGCCGTTCTCGCCGAGCAGCGCCAGCACCTCGCCGGGGTACAGCACCAACTCCACGTCGGAGTTTGCCAGTACGCCGGGGAAGTGCTTGGAAATGTGACGCATCTCCAAAATAGGGGAAGTTGAGTCAAGGCTTGTTTGATTCATAAAATTACCACATCTTTCAGAAAACCAGGGCGTGACAAACCGCCCCCAACAATTAGCGTGAGCCGCTGGGTGGCTGAAGCGTAACCTGCCTCGTTAGAAACCACCGTCTCTGACCACGCCAAGTAACGATTTGAGCGCCGATACAACCCAGTCGGCTCCACGCATTGTTGGGCGCGCCTCCGCAGACAGACACGACTCTTCATAAGACATGCCAGCTTCACTTTCAGTTGCTCAAGATTGTCTTGTTTCGTTATCCAGCAAGCTCAATGCCAACAGTACTTCCGAGTTGGGATCAAAACGATAGGCTTTTAGTTGGTCATAGGTGAGTTCATGATCAAGTTGATAGACTCCATTGTGTATTCTGTCTGAACATGATGTATACCACTTACAGGCAACCCAGCCCGTTAGTCCGCTGTTTTTCAAGGTGAAGTTGAGTATCCACCCCGGAGCGTTTTCTGCCTGTGCGGATGGGGTCCCGATCAATGTGCCCCCAGTGAGGTGCAGGTTCTTCATCATCGTGTATCCTGAGCTATATGTGAGAGGTGAACACAACACCATGATGTTTTCGGGACTATAGTACCCCGAGTATTGCTCTGCTACATATTCGCGACAAAAGGTCGGTATCTTTGCGTACAGTTCAGTCAATTCAACTGTGACTTTCTGTGCATCAGTGCATTCAGAATTCTCTAATCCGTACATGTCTTCAAACCAATAGTCGTGCTGACGCAACTCGAATGTAGCGTTGTGCGTCGGTTTTCTTGCGTCCTGAACTTGATCAAAATACAGCGGTGAGTATTTGATAATCTCGTATCCTGATGTACGTGCAAAGTGTTCTATCAGACGGTCCTTACCATACAGGAAATACATCAGAAAATGGGCCAACGTTGAGTTTCCCCCAACATTCCTTCGCAGGTCAATAATGAGCGTCTTTGTCCCATACCTTTTCATGTCAATGACAAGCGACGTGAAGGTTTCGGTCGCTGAAGGTATCCCTTGAAGAAGCTCGCCCTTGTCCTCAGGAGCGACCCTTTCATTGTACCGGCGATAGAAATATCGCGCACCGTCAAGTTGGAATTGGTTTTCGAGACCAACAAGCTCGAAATTCTCGCGAAAGCCGCCCATTCCATCCACTCTCAAGAGGGCGACTTTTCTATGGTCATCGACAAAGCTGTACGCGAATTCACACGCCTTCGTAGAAGGCACTTCAATCGCTGATTCAGGCATGAGTAAGGGAGACTCGATTGTGATAGGCGTTTGGAATGTCATCGTGTGAACTTCGCCGGTGGGCATTTTCAGTTGAACAGTAACGTCATTTTGCTTCCATTCTGGGATGAGTTCTGCTAATTGTGATGCATACCACAGATAGTTCTTTCCTTCCAGAAGTGTCAGTGCTCCATATTCATTGTCTGTGCCTCTCAATGCCGTGACTCGTTCACAGAGTTCCTCGAAAGGAACATCTTCAACAGCGATGAGTGTTGAGCCTATCAGATGTCTTTGCTGCTCGTCAACCACTCCCGAAACATACAGGGTCTTCTCGATGATGGTAAAAAGCAGAGGAATTCCCCCTGGTCGTTGTTCGTCTCTCATATAATTGACGTGGATTCGTGTGTGGCCATCACCAACCGCCGCCACGAAGGGAAGAAGTCGCTTCTGGAACGCCTCCTTTGTCATTCCCTCCTCCGGCATCGAGAGCATCAGGCGATGGAGTCTTCGATGGAAGGCGATCTTGCCCCCGCCTTTTGTGTAGGGGTCGGGATGAGAGGATTCGAGTGTCGTAGCGAGCTGCTGGATGTCTTCAATGAGCGCGTTGTGGTCAATCATTTCTGTACTCCCTCAAATAATAGTTTGCCAACTGAATCTCCTTCCCGAGCC
>DAOUGD010000195.1:0-8380 GCA_034429475.1 Anaerolineae bacterium | reverse complement strand
GCGGTGTACCGCCCGCGAAAACACTTTTCTAATCCGCCGCTTTAGCGGCCTATGACAAGGTAGATCATAATGAACGAAAATAAACTTGAAAGAAAAACCCTCGGCTGGTCTTACGGCGGACAAGCCATTATGGAAGGGGTGATGATGCGCGGCAAGTATCAGGTGGCGATGGCCGTGCGCCGCCCCGATACGGGGGAAATTGTCGTCAAGCAAGAGCCGACAAGTCAGCTTTATCGCGGGCCGTTCAGCAAAATCCCCTTCCTGCGCGGCATTCCGATGCTGTGGGACGCGCTCGGCCTGGGGATGAAGGCGCTGTTCTTCTCGGCGGAGCTGGTGGGCCAGGCGGAGGACCCTGAATTCAAGATGAACACCGGCATGGAAGTCGTGATGGGCGGCGTTTCCTTGCTGTTTGGGATGGCGCTGTTTATGCTGCTGCCTTCGTTTGTCGCCGGGCTGCTCATCCCCGAAAGCATGCCGCTGCTGTTCAACGTCGTCGAGGGATTGATCCGGCTGACGCTGCTCATCGGCTACATCGCCGCGATTGGCCGCATGGCCGAAATCGCACGCGTGTTCGCCTATCACGGCGCGGAGCACATGACGATTAACGCGCACGAGGCCGGCGATCCGCTCACTGTTGCAGATGTGCGCAAGCACTCGCGGCAGCACGCCCGCTGCGGCACGGCCTTCCTCCTGATGGTCGTGCTCATCTCTATTCTGGTCTTCGCGCCCCTCGGCAAGCCCGACTTGTGGATTCGGATAGCCTCGCGGCTGCTCCTGATCCCGGTGATCTCCGGTATTGCCTACGAGGTGCTGCGCTTCACCGGCAAGCACGCGAAGAACCCGCTGATCCACGCCCTCATCGTCCCCAACCTGGCCCTGCAAAAACTCACCACCCGCGAACCGGACAACGCCATGCTGGAAGTCGCCATCACGGCATTGCAGACGGTGCTGGCGGGCGAGAAAGAACTGATCTGAGACTGCTTCAGGCGGGATCGTAAACCGTGAAACGTGAAACGTAAAAGCCTTACGTTTCACGTTTTACGTTTCTACCACAGGATTACCCCGCCGCCATCGGGTAAAACCCCTCCCCCAACACCTCGTGCGCCTCCGAGACGACTACGAAAGCGTTGGGATCTAACGAGGCAATCATGCGCTTCAGCGGCGTCACCTGGGAACGATGCACAACCGCATAGAGCGCCGGTCGCTCAGTCTGGGTGTATCCGCCGCGCGCTTCCAGGATGGTGACGCCCCGGTTCAACTCCTCCAGGATGGCTTGACGCACAGTATCGTGTTGCGCGGTGATAATCACGACAGCCCGCGCGTAAGCCACCCCTTCCTGCACGAAGTCCACCACGCGACCGGAAACGAAGTTGATGACCAGGGCGTATAGCACCGGCACGATGTCCACCACCGCAACCGCCGCCAGCAAGATGACGCCGTTCAGCAGAATGATGACTTGCCCGAAAGAAATCCCTCGATGATGGCGCAGCAGTTGCGCCACGATGTCCGTGCCGCCGGTCGTGCCGCGCCCCCGCAATACCAGGCCGATGCCCACGCCGTCCAACAGGCCGCCGAATAGGGTGTACAGCAAGGGATCGCCCTGGATGCCCGGCAAGATGCGGCTGAACACGTCTATGGCGACCGTCATCACGACGACCGAGAAGATCGTGCGGAGGAAGAGCTTGATCCCGCCGCCCCACCGCATCCCCGCCAGCAGTAGGGGAACGTTAAGGATGAATGTCGTCAGGCCGATGGGCCACTGCCACACATAGTGCAGCACCATCCCGATGCCCGTCACGCCGGTCGAGACGACGTGGTTGGGCGTCAGAAACAGCGGCACGTTGGCAGCGATGATCAACGAACCGATCAGGATCAACAGATAATCGTAAACAATGCCGGCCCAAACCTTGAATTTTGGATGACTCCTTAGTTTCTTCATAGCATATCCTTTCTTAAAGATTTACCGCTACAGAAAATCCTTCTCCAATCACACAAAAAAAACCCCGGCATTGCTTCATACCGGGGTTTGCTGACAAGTACTGACGATTAGCGCCGACGCAGGAAGACGGCCCCCCCCAGGAGTAACGCCAATGCTTGCAGCGCCAATGCGATCCACAAAGCCCAATCGGTGGACTGTGGCTCGCGCTCTTCCAGGTCTTCGAGGGGCAAAGGCGTCCAGGTAGGCAAAGGCGTCCCGGTTGCGCCAACGGCGACGCGCGTTTCCACCGGAAGCGGCGTTTCTGCCGGAAGCGGGGTGGCGGCAACCGCGCCGCCCGGCGTTGAAGTCGCCACCAGTTCCGGCTTAAAGACAATCGCCGCGCCGGGCGTCGGCGTGGCGGGCGCCTCGCCGGGCGCCACCAGACGCACGATAGCCTCGGCGACGGCCGTGCGATTGGCGCCGTCGCGGAACTCGGCGTAGATGGCGTATTCGCCGGGCGCTTCCCCCAACGTCCAGGGGAGCAGCGGCTCCCACGGCTGCCAGGGAATGCCCGCGAAATCCGGCGAAGTGTTAAGGCGCACTTCGATGGCCTTGCCCATCCACGCGCCTTCTCCCAGAGGTATAGCCTCCTCGTTGGTGAGCCGCACCGCCACCTGCGGCAAGTCGGTCACGGCGACGCCGTCGTTGACGAAGATCGGCAGCACGCCGGGCCGCGCCCCGAAGGTCGCCACGAAGTAATGAACACCCTGAATATCGGAGGCATACGCGACGCCGATTTCGCGGTAGCGCCGGTCGGCCAACAGCGGGCCGTAGGCGGCGTCGTTCAGCAGCCAGGTGATCGCGTCCGCTGCATCCCCCAACCCGATCCAGAGGGCCTCGTCCACCATCAGGCCATCTTCCCAGGCGCGATAGCCGGCCGCGCGGATGCGCTGGCGGTGGTTGGAGCCGTCGGAACCGGTGTGAGAGGAGACACCATTCGCCATCATATCCTGAACGTGCCGTTGCGCGGCCTGTTGCAACAGCGTGGATTGTCCCAGAGGTGGCAGGCCAGCACTTAATCGCGCGCGGTTGAGCAGGTAGTAAAACTGGGCTTCGGGAGTGTCCTGCGCAGCAACCGGACAATAGAGCTGGCTGCTCAGCAGCATCCCCACCAGCAGCAAGCCCCATAGGCCACGCCAGCGGTTACGCCGGCAGCGGATCGCCGTGGAAGCGCAGCGGACGCCAAATTTTGCCATACCCCTCTCTCCTATTTCCTCTCCTGTATTTCCTGCCCGTGTAACAACTGCCGGCACGCCGTTACCAGTTCGGGCGCGGCCGCCGCCAGTGGATCGGGGCTGAAGATCGTCCAGGGCGCGCCGGACACCGTCGCCAACACGCCGCCGGCCTCCTCCACCAACAGGGCGGCGGCCGCCTGATCCCAGGGATACAGTTCCATGTGCAGGTATAGGTCTACCCATCCCGCCGCCACGTAGGCCATATTGAGCGCCGCCGAGCCGGTGGCCCGCATCGTCTGGGCGTGATCCAGCAGAATCCCCGAATTGCGCCAGGAGGCGCGGCGGCGCTCTGGGTTGCGGGGGAAGTCAGAAGCAAAGACCACGTCAGCCATCGCGGTGACAGACGAGACATGGAGCGGCGTCCCGTTCAAAGTCGCGCCGCCGCCGCGGTAGGCTGCAAACGTGTGCTGATGGAGTGGGTCCACTACAATGCCCACCACCGGCAGCCCGTTTTCCACGGCGGCGATGGAGACGCTGAAGTTCGGGTTGTGCCGCGCGAAGTTGGTGGTGCCGTCTACCGGGTCTATGAACCAGCGCACACCGGATTCATGCGCGTCGGCTCCGGCTTCCTCCGAGGTCACGGCATGATCGGGGAAGGCTGCCCGCAAATGCGTCAAGATCAATTGCTCACACGCCGTGTCGGCTTCGGTCACGAAATCGCGGAAACCCTTAATGTGGACAGTGTGCGGCTGCCGCCAGCGCGCGCGCAGCAGCGCGGCGGCTTTGTCGGCAATGTCCAATACGGTGGTCAACCATAATGCGTAGTCGTTCATTTTACTCCGGTATTGCAGGCCGTCGCGGCAGCCTCAATGTACGCGCCGGGCGTCGGTTGGCCCCCCAGAGAGAGCAGTGCGCGCAACAGTGAGGCGCGGCACGCCATCTTGTTCGTGTAATGCGGCCAGGCCACCCATGCGCCGGTATCGGCGGCGTCCAATGTCAATTGCCACAGTTGAGCTTCGACCGGCGCGGGTTCGGGCGCGGTCGCCAGGTAATCTTCAATCAAGGTGCGCCGGGTCGGCAAGTAATCGGTGGCGTCATGCCAGGTATCCTGCGCCTCCGCCGAAAAGAACCACGTCAGAACGGCGGCGGCGGCGGCGCGCCGCGCGCCTTCCGGCGCAATGAGCATGAGGCCCGGGCCGTACCACAACGTCCGGCCCGGGCCGGTTGGGCCGGCTGGCGGGCTCAGCGCCAGTGAGAAATTTCGACCTTCGAGTACCGCTTGCTCTACGCTGGCCCAATTCAGACTCGACTCCACCATCATCGCCAGGGAACTACTGCTCAAGCGGGCAGCGCCTTCGGTCGGCTCGTCGTAGACATAGGCGCAGAGGCCGCCCAGGATTTCGTTGAGACTGCCGGCCAGGGTCAGGCCGTTGGCGTCGGCGAACTGATAGAAACCGGCCTCGTCGGCGATTTGCGCGCCGGCGGAGGTCAACAGCGATAGCAGAACCGCCGGCTCTGCCGGAAGGCCCAGCCCTACCTGACCGCCAGTCGGATCGGTGGCCGCACACGCGGCGCCTTGCAGTTCTGTCCAGGTGGCTCTGGAAGCCGTAAAGCCCAGATCGCTCAGCCAATCTGCATTGTAGTACAACACGTATGTCGCCAATCCGAGCGGCAGCGCCTGAATTTCACCTTTCACGGTGTACAGCGCCGCCCCCATCGGCAGCATATCCAACTGCTCGGCGTGCAAGGCATCCGGCCATGCCGACCAGGGAACGGTCAAACCGGCGTCCATGTAAGCCGACACTTCCTCCGGCCAGACGATCACAAGATCGGGGCGAGACGAGGGGGGAGCGGTGGTGAGTTTGGTGAGAATGTTATGTTGGTATTCGGTAATGAGGATGATTTTCCCCCGATGTTCCGCGTTGAATTGGTCGGTCAGTGCTTGCAGCGCGGCGGCCTCCGCGCCACGGAACGTGTGCCACAGGATGACAATCTGCGCTTCCTGGGGCATTACGCGGGACGTACAGCCCATCAACCCGCCCCACAGCAACAACAAAGCCAGCCATCTGCGAAATCTCATAGGTCTATTCATAATTCACCGTAGATTTAACCACTGCCGGAGATTGAGGGCGGATGACGTGCCACAACAAGGCAAGCTCGTTCACGCCCATCAACCATAGCAGTCCCAGATAGACTGCGCCGCCCAGGAGTCCTGCCGCGACCAATCGGATCAAGTAGCCCAACGCTCCGGCGGGAACAACGTCTTTCAAGAGCATCAACACCAGGGCCATCGGCACAGCCATAGCAACGGACGCGATCAGGGAACGCAAGGTCGCCCCCCGGATGTGATAGCCGCGCAAGCTCCCCACCTTGCGGGTGAACAGGGACCACATCAGCAGCGCGTGCGCCGTCAGTTTGAGCGAGTTCGCCAGGATTAGCTCCCACAGACGTGGTTCGTGGAGCCAAGTGGGGACGAGCGCCAGGCCGATGTAGAAAATGACCGTCGCTACCCCCACCAGAGCCGGCGTCCAGGTATCTTTGCGGGCGTAGAAGGCGACGATAAGCGGCTGATCCAGGGCGGTAAAGACCAGTCCCAGGATGGAGAGCCGCAGCACTTCCGCCGTGGCGCGCGTGTCGGCGGGCAAGAAATTGCCGCGTTGGAGAATCACGGCGACCAGCGGTTCGGCCATCACCAGCAAGATCACGGCAGCCGGCAGCACCAGGATGAGGACGAGGCGCAACCCTTGCGCCAGCGTCGCCCGGAAGGCAGCCTCATCTGCATCGGTGGCGTAACGAGCAAGCGTCGGCAGGATCGCCACCGAGACCGCCGTAACAACCAGTCCCAACGGAAACTGGATGAGGGTGGCGGCGTATTTCATCCAGGCGATACCGCTAGGGCCGGTGCGCGAGGCCAGGTTGAAGCTCAGAGCAACGGCGGCCTGGTCTACCAGCAGTCCCAAACCGATGGGCAAGTAGAGTTTCCCCACCTTCAGCAGGGCCGGATGCAAGGGAAAAGGCGACCGCAGGCGCAGGCGCGTGCCGCGCAATCCCGGCCATTGAAACGCGACCTGAACGATGCTGGCCGCCAGGAGGCCCCACGCCAACGCGGAAGTATCCAGGAGCCGCCCGAAGACAACGATGACTATGACTAGCGTGGCGTTGTAGATCGCCGCGTTGAAGGCAGGCAGAGTGAAGCGCTGCAACGCATAGAGGCTCGCTGAAAGCAGTCCGGCGACGTTGAGGAAAAACACTGCCGGCGCCGTCACGCGGATCATCTGTGCGGCCAGCGCCAGGTATTGCGGATCCAATCCCTTGCCGAGGAGTTGCGCGATGACGGGCGCCGCCAGCATCACCCCCAGCACCACGACGCCCAGCACCAGGGTCAGCAGCGTGAGCAGGAAACCCAATAACTTCCACAGTTCGTCGTGGTCGTCGAGGCGAGCGTAGTCGCTGAAGATCGGCACCAACGCCGAGCTGAGCATCCCGCCCACCAGTTGGTCGTAGAACATCGTGGGGACTTGCGAGGCAACGTCAAAGGCGCTGACGGCTCCGCCAGCGCCAAAGAAGTACGATTTCGTCATCTCGCGCACCAGCCCCAATGCCCGGCTGGCGACGTTCCCTACGGAAATGATGACGGCGGCCCGTGTCACCCGGCGCGCTTCTTGTAAAGCAATCTCTTGTGTCATACCCTATCTGGGCGGCCCGTTCCCGGATACGTAAAACGTGAAACGTAAAACGCGAAGCGCTCATGATAAAAGCCTCACGTTTCACGTTTCACGTTTCATCGGCTGTCTAGGCCGCCACTATCCCGCCATTGTACATGGAATGACGGTTTGTCAATGCGCGGCAGCCGCAGCGTGCGCGTTCTCTTCTGCGGCGATACGGATGCCCTCAGTCTCGTTCACCTGCGTCAGCAGGAGGATGCCGCCGATGAAGAAGATGACGAGCGAGACGATACTCAAGCGGCTGGATCCCATCAACTGCCCCACGATGCCAAAGATCGCCGGCCCCATAATGCCAGCGAACTTGCTGGACACGTCGTAGAAGCCGAAGAACTGCGCGCTGCGCGCCTTGGGCGCCATCAGCCCGAAGAGGCTGCGGCTCAAGGCCTGCGTGCCGCCTTGCACCATCCCCACCGCGAAAGCCAGCACCCAGAAATGCCAGCCGGTATTCATAAAGTATGCGGCGCATGTGATGATCGCGTACCACGCCAGGCCAACCATGATTGATTTTTTAGTGCCAAGTTTGTGGCTGAACTTGCCGAACAGCAGCGAGAACGGAATCCCCACGAATTGCGTCAACAACAGCGCGCCGATCAGGTCGGTCATCCCAATGCCAATCTCCGCGCCGTAGATCGTTGCCATCTTGATGACCGTGCCGATACCGTCGTTGTAAAGCCAGAACGCAATCAAAAATTTGAACAGCTCGCTGTACTTACGCAACTCGTGCAAGGTTTGCCCAAAGCGGCGGAAGCTGACGACGAAGGGGTTGACCCCCGCGCCGATGCCCTCGGTGTTGGCCGGCGGTTCGGGGACGCGGCGCAGCAGCGGCAGGGTGAAGATCGCCCACCAGATGGCGACCGTCAAAAACGAGAGACGCGGCCCCAGATCGCTATCTTTCCAGATGACCATAATCATCAGGATGTTCACGGCGAGCAGAATACCGCCGCCCAAATAGCCCAGAGCGTAGCCTTTCGAGGAAACAAAGTCAATCTGGTCCTCATCCACTACATGGGGCAGCAGCGAATCGTAAAAAATGTACGACGCGCTCAAACCAATCGTGCCGAGGAAAAATAAGATCAATGTCGGAAAGACCATGCCGGTCGTCATAAAAGTCAACATAGCCGTTGCCAGGATTCCGCCGCCCGCAAACATAGCCAGGAGTTTCTTCTTGCTCCCTGTATAATCGGCGATGCTTCCCAGGGTGAGCGCCAGTATCGCGGAGACGAGGAGCGCGATAGAGTTGGTGTAGCTCCAGTAGACAGTAGGCATGTTGCCCGGTAGATTAGCCGCAATGACACTGCTAAAAAATACCGGCAGCACCGCCGCCTCAATCGTCGTCGAGAAGGCCGAGCTGCCCCAGTCGTACATACACCAGGCGTTGATGATTTGTTTCTTCGTGTAAGTTTTAGTGGATTCCAGAAATTTCATGACGATCCTCCCTCCTTTGAAAGTAGGCCGCTGAAGCGGCGGATTAAAAGGGGGTGTTGGCGCGAGCGGTGTACCGC
>DAOUGD010000194.1:0-39658 GCA_034429475.1 Anaerolineae bacterium | reverse complement strand
AACTTTTTAACATGGGAACCACTGTTTGCTTAGCTTTACCGGCGAATCGCTCTGGCCGTCGGCGGTGTGTCCGGCGGCAGCCAGCGGGCGGAGGCGCAGGCAGTATTTGTATTCGCGCGCGGTCAGTTGATACTGTGGCCGCGTCCCCGGCCCGCAGGCTTCACTCCCCAGGCCGGATTGGGCAAAGTCCACGTTGAGTGTGATCTCGCTGCGCGGCTTGAGTTCGTGCGTGTGGCGCGCGGCGTCCAGGTCGTGCGCCGTGAAGTGGTGCGCGCTGACCTCGAACGTCGGGTAGCCTATCACCACCAAGCCGGCGCCGTGGCTGTTGGTCAGGGCCGCCCAGCGGACGTCGCACTTGTTGCCGTGCTCCTGCGGTTTGATGTACGGCACGTACTCGTCGTCCACGGTGCTGCGGTAGATGTCCAGCCACGCACTGGCTTTGCGATCCACGTAGTTCTCGTGCGGCCCGCGTCCGTACCACGTGAAGTTCTCGTACTCGCCGGACAGCGTGAGCTTCATGCCCACGCGCGGCAGCGGCGGCAGCCCTTCCGGCAGGCGAACCGTGTGCTTCAAGACGATGTCGCCGGCGCCGTAGATGGTGTAGACGTAATGACTGGTCAATCCCGGTACGCTAGTGTTCATCGCCATCGTCACCCGCACGATCTGCGGCGACGTCTGCTCGATTTCGAATGTCCCCAACTTCTCGCTGAGTGTATCCAGCCCGGCAGCGCGCCACAAACCGGCCATCCGGCGGGCGTCGTTGTCGGTCGGGGCGCGCCATAGATTTAGCGTCGGCCCGGCGTCAACGACGTTA
Source organism: Anaerolineae bacterium (assembly GCA_034429475.1). Lineage (GTDB taxonomy): Bacteria > Chloroflexota > Anaerolineae > B4-G1 > SLSP01 > JAKQHY01. The sequence continues at coordinate 38,844 of DAOUGD010000194.1, read as the reverse complement.
TGCCCCCGGTGTTGCCACAACACCAATCGCCCGGTCTCCTGCTCGAAGATGAGGACGAAATCTTCGCCCTGGATGACGGCGGTGGCGGGGATGTCGCGCCGGGCCTGGATTTGCTCAATTTTGAGGCGCGGCATCTGGTTGTAGTGCCAGACGGAAGGTTTGACGGCGAAGGGCAGCAGGAATTGCGCCCAGGCGATTTCGTAATCTTTGTCCAGCAGCAGTGCGGCTTCGCGTAGTGAAAAACGCATGTTTAGCCAGTATTCTGCTCCTGGTGTAAGGCCGGGGCGTTGGTAGGGGATCGTAACAACTTCGCTCGCGCCGGGGGGTGTGCGCCGCGCGGGCAGCCGGCCGGCCTGGAGAACTTTGTTGTCAGATTCCAACGTCCAGGTGATGTCCAATCCGCTGAGGTCGGTGAACATCATGTGGTTGAAGACTTTGAGTTTTCCGCTGGCGAGATCAACGGCCTCTGCTTTGACCGGCTCGTGGACTTTCTTCAATTCCCAGAGGGAAGGGTGGGGCGCGCGATCTGGCCAGAGCACCCCATTGATGCAGAAGTTCCCATCGTTGGGATCGTCGCCGTAGTCGCCGCCGTAGGCGAACCACGTTTTACCGCCTTTCTCGCGCCGCCGCAAGCCTTGATCTACCCAGTCCCACACAAAGCCGCCGGCCACGCGTGGGTATTTCTCGATGATTTCCCAGTATTCTGTGAGCGCGCCGGGACTGTTGCCCATCGCGTGTGCGTACTCGCACATAAGGACAGGGCGCTGCTCTCCCGGCCACTCGGCCAACTCGGTCAGGCGTTCCAGCGAAGGGTACATGACGCTGACGAAGTCCATCTGCGGCGCGGTCTCCGGGCCGAGGTATTGGTTTCCCCAGCCCGTTGCGCCTTCGTAGTGAACCGGGCGCGTGGGGTCGTGGGCGTGCATCCATTCCGCCATTGCGTCGTGATTTGGGCCGTAGCCCGACTCGTTGCCCAGCGACCAGATGATGACGCTCGGATGGTTCTTGTCGCGTTCAACCATGCGCGCGCCGCGCTCGATGAACGTCTCGCGCCACGCCGGGTCGCTGGCCAGCAATCCCAGCGAGCCGTGCGTTTCGAGGTTGGCTTCGTCAATCAGGTAGAGGCCATACCAGTCGCACAGATCGTACCACAATGGGGTGTTGGGATAATGGCTCGTGCGCACAGCATTGACGCCGGCCTCCCGCATCAACTGAATGTCGGCCAACATAGACTCTTCTGAAAGTGTATGACCGCTATCCGGATCATGCTCATGGCGATTGACGCCGCGCAGCGTCAAAGGGACGCCGTTGAGCAACAGGACGCCATCTCTGATTTCCACCTGGCGGAAACCGACGGGACAACGCTCTGTTTGCACCACTTTACCGGAGGCGTCGGTCAATGTAATCAACAGAGCATACAAGTAGGGCGCTTCCGCCGACCATTTGCGTGGGTGAGCAACTGGCATAGTGAAGGTGAGGGCAGGACTGAGGACTGAGGACTGAGGACTGAGGACTGAGGACTGAGGACTGAGGACTGACTCGCTGATGGGCTGATTGGCCGATTTGTGGATTTGCTGACTGGCGGCGTCGTAAAGGGCGATTCTGACACTATACCCCGTCATGTCGGCGTGGTCGTGAGCGCGCAGCACCACGCCGACTTGCAGCGTAGCGTCTTTGTAGGCAGCGTCGAACAGGGTGCGCACGGTGTAATCCTGGATGTGGACGCGCGGCACGGCGTAGAGGGTTACGTCGCGGTAGATGCCGCTAAGCCGCCAGAAATCCTGGTCTTCGAGATAGCTGCCATCGCACCAGCGATAGACGCGCGCGGCGAGGGTGTTCTGACCCACCTGGACGTAGGGCGTGATGTCGAATTCGGCGGGCAGGCGGCTGTCCTGGCTGTAGCCCACTTCCTGGCCGTTGATCCACAGGTGGAAGGCTGAGTCCACCCCGTCAAAGACAATGAAGAGCTGCCGGTCGGCCCAGGCTTTGGGGATGGTGAAGGTTTGGCGATACGATCCGGTCGGGTTGTCGTCGTCGGGGATGACCGGCAGCGGCGCCTTACCGCTCTGAATGTCGTGCGCATCGGCGTGCGGCTGGCCCTGGGGGAAGCCGTAGCCGACGTTGACGTAGATGGGCTTTCCGTAGCCGTGCATCTCCCAATTCGACGGCACGGGGATCGTGTCCCACCCGCTGACGTCGAAATCCGGCGCGTAGAAGCCCTCCGGCGCTTGCGTGGGATGCGGCGCGTAGTGAAAGCGCCAGTCGCCGTTGAGTGGTTGGGTGTACAGCGACGGCCCACCGGCCACTGCCGCCGCTTCGTTGGTGTAGGGGGCCAACGCGACGTGTGCGGCCTCTTTGTTCCGCGCAATGATTTGGGGATTGTTCCAATCGGGGATTGTGTCTGACATAGTATTCACCTCAGTTGTCTATGTGTCGCAAACGGGCATGTATAATCTTTTTTGAACGCTGATTTTCGCAGATAGACGCAGGTTGTTGTAAGTTTCAATTGTAAACAGCATACACCTAAAATCCGCCGAAGTCCAATGGCCGTAATTTCAAATCATCAGTTACGGCTCGCGCATGATAGCCTGCCGCAGTTCCGGGATGATGGCGAGGGCGGGGCGCGGGGTGAGGTCGGCTTCGATGAGGCTGAATCCCTGCATTTCGGCGTCGCCGGTGTAGCTGAGGTTCCAGACGCCAAACAGCGTCACCCAGGGCCACTCGCGGCGCACCCGCGCGAAAGCGCCTTGGAGGTAGGCAGCTTGTTGTTCCGGCGTCACGTCGGGATGCAGGCCCGGCTGGAGGGTGTAGCCCAGTTCGGTGATCCACACCGGCTGCGTCAGGCCGTTCTCGGCGAGGAGCGTATGCAAATCTATCAACCGCGCCAGATTGAGACCGGTGTGCGCGTCGTGGGGGTCTTCCGGGGGCAAGCCGTAGCCGTAGTCATGCGCGGCCAGCACATCGAAGCAGCCGGCGGCTTCTGTGTGGAGCAAGGCTTTCAGAAATTCGCGGTCGTCCAGCGCCCGCTCCGAGATTTCGTTGGTCGGCGCGAGTCCGGCGGCGATGACCAGCGCGCCGGGATCGGCGGCGCGGAGGCGGGCGTGGGCCTGGCACAACACGGCGGCATAGTCCGCCGGGGGGGCGACCCAGCCGCCCCACTCCTCCGCCAGATTCGGCTCGTTCCAGACGATGTAGCCGAGGACGATGCCCTGATAGCGCGCCGCCGTCACGGTGACAAATTCCAAATAGGTGGGGAGTTCAAAGGGAAGCGCGTGGGGGTCGGTGCGCTGCGCCCAGTAGGGCGGCATGTCCAGGCGTACCACAATATCAAGGTTGTATTCCTGCGCGGTGCGCACCATCGCATCGGCCATGCCCCACTCGTAGTAGCCAGGGCGCAGGTTGATGTCGCGCCAGGGGAAGACCTGGATGGCGGTATCAAATCCGGCCTGAGAGGCCAGCGCGGCAACCTGAGTGTCGAGAATCAGCGTGTGAATGGCCAGGCGAAAGGAGGCATCAGCGCGGGAGCGGTCGCGCAAGTCGGGCGTTGGCGGATTGTGAACGGCGGTTGGCGTTGGTGTGCTGCGCGCAATGGGCGGCGACGACGCGATCTGGCAACTTGTCAGCGCCAGCAGGCATATCAGCCCCCACTGCCAGAGATGACGCAGGGCCGTCCTCATCAACGCGCCGCGCCGGGATTGTAGACGGCAATGGCATCCGCCCCTATCATCCAGACGCGGCCATCTGCGGCAACCGTTATCTTGCGGATATTGCTGATGGGTGGACTGACGGCGGTGAATTGTGCGCCATTGTAGTGATAGAGTTTTTGCCAGTCCTGAACCCACAAGCGATCCTGCGGGTCGACGTAGAGCGCGTTGACGGATACCGAAGCAGGCAGCGGCACGGTCAGCACGTGGTCATCCTGGATGTGCCAGAGGTAGTCGTTGCCGTAAGTCCAAACCCAGACGCCCCTCTGCCGGTCGGCGGCAATGTGCGCGGAGATCCCCTGTGCGCCAATCTGCTCCGGCACCACGGGTGTCCACGCCGCCGGTTGCGCGCTGCCGGGTGTCTCGCGGTAGACGAATACGCCTTCACTGCCGCGCGCGTATATGATGCCGGCGACGCCGCTGCTGAGTTCTTCGGCATAAATTTCCGGCGCGTGGACTACCCAGGTGTCTTCCGTCGGGCGATATTGCAAGATGCCACAGCCCCACGACACGGCCCACACGTCCCCGGATGGGTCTACTGTCAGGAGGGTCGCCGCGGCGCAACTGGCGGCGATCCCGGTGGGTGTTTTGGGCGCCATTTGATTGACCTGCCATAAATCCCATCCGTGCGTGGCCCAAACGCTGCCATCTGGCGCGGCTGCCAGATGGTTCGGCGGGCGCGCGCGGTCTACTTGTGGAACATGCGTATCGTAGATCGCTTCCCACTGCGCGCCTTCAGCCGCCAGTTGGAACAGGCCGCTGCGAGTGGTGGCCCACAGATTGCCGGCGGCGTCCACGGCGATGTCGTAGGGTGTGTCGGGCAACACGCATAAGTCTTTACCCCAGGGGATTTCTAAATGTCGCACACCTTCATTGTTAGCGTAGAAAATTCCCTGTGGCGCGCTGAGCCAGACACCGTTGACAGGATCGGCCACCATCCGGTTAACACGTGGTACGGGCAGCGTGACGGTGGTGACGGCCAGGGGGGTGATGTGCCGCAATTGACCTTCCCCGGCTTCCCAGCGGTCAGGTCCAGATTCGGGCAGGGCGAAGATACGTTGCCGGTTGTAGTTGCCGTCCGGGTACGCGGCCTTCATTCGGCGGCACATGTCGCTGGAAGAATAGGTGAGCGTGCCATCGCTAAACGCCTGCCACTGATCACACGCATAGGGATCCCAGGATTCGGGCCGGTCGGCAGTGAGGGGCGTCCACTCACCGGTGGCGGGGGGGACATGGCCGGGATAGTGCGTCCACCACCAACTACGGGAGCCAGCCGAACCGATCCATAAATCTCCCTGGGCGTCTATCTTTAGGCTTTGGATAAAACTGGTTGTGTTGTATGGGTTTCCTGCAAGCGCGGGTTTAATCCATTCCTGCCCGTCAAAATAGAGCACACCCTGGCGAGTGACGGCCCAGAGTTGCTCCGCGCCGACCGGCAACAGAATCCGCGCCGGGGCAACGTCGGCGTAGTGAGCGTAAGTCAGGGTTTCGGGGTGGATGCGATAGATCCCGGCGTCGTTGCTGAACCAGATGTCTACCCCGTCGCTGACCAACGGGCCGCCTGTGAGAGGCTGCGTCATCACCTGCCACACCTGCCATTCGGCGCGTGGATCGCGGCGGCAGGTGCCCCAGGCTGGCGTGGGCAACACGGAGAGTGGGGAGGTGAGCGTGAGCGTTGGCGGCGTTTTGCGGCAGGCGGCCAATATTAGGAGCAGCGCCGCTATGAGGAGGTGTTGCAAGCTCTTTGTCCATAGGGTTTTGCGCATAGTGCTATGTCCTCCCACAACCAGGAGCTGAGTTTTTATCTTTTCTCTGCGCGCTTTGCTTACTCTGCGGCGGGAAAAAACGGAACTGCGTAACTACAGTTAGTACATCTCCGCCGCATCCCTCGGCAGCTCTCGCACATGACGCAAATGCGCCGTGACCCGCGCATCGTCGCCGTGCGGATACTCAAACCCGAAGTGCCCGACCACAACCAGGGCGATTCGCCGGAAAAGCTCTCCCATCGCAAAGAGCGCGTCCCAGGTGTGCGCGGGGTCGGCGTCAGAATACGTCCGTTGCAGCAGCGCCCACATATCCGGTTCGAGATACCGATCCAGGTATTTCCCGTATTTGCCGGGACTCTGGGTGAATCCGGTGCGCACACCCACGTACCACGCGAGCATTTTCATCAGTTGCTCCCGCACATAATGATCCTGGAAATGTTTCGCGTTGGGTAATTCCTCACGCCACAGCGCCTTCGCCACGTAAGGGATGACCCACCAGAACTCGTTGCAGCAATCGGCGAAGGCTTTGGCGGTGGGCGGCTGGGGGAGATAGTCGCGGTCGCTGGCGGGCGGAAATGGCGGGATGATGCCGTCTTTATCCAGGAGCAGGATGCTCTGGCTGTCCGCCGCGTAGGTTTTCCATAGCGCCAGGGTATCAAAACTCAAGTCTATGCGATTGCCGTCGCTGAACTGCATCAGATACGTGAAGTGCCCATCGTTGTCCGGCGGCGGGTCCTCTATCTCCTCCGGCATTTGCAGGATCATCAGCTCGCCAAAGCGTTGAATCCAGGCAAGGTTGTGCCAGAACGGGGCCACATCGGTGACGATGTACACGATGTCGAAATCCTGAAAGAAATCCTTGGGCGCGTTGGGATTGGCGCGCGAGCCGTTCATAATCACCGCGCGGATGCGGTCATCCTGCCGGGCCGTTTCTAAGATGAGGTCGAGCATTTCTTGTTCGGTGCGCATAGTAGGCTCCTCTGAAAATAAAAGACTATTTCACGCAAAGGCGCAAAGTAAAAAACAAAAACTTGGCGAGCTTGGCGTCTCTGCGGTGAAAATTTTCATCCAGCCGCCGATTTGAGAATCTCCTCAATTGCCGCCAGCTCTTCCGCCGCCAGCTCAATCTTCGCCAGCGCGCCGACGGCGTCCTCGACCTGCGCGACTTTGCTCGCGCCGATCAGCGCGGAGGTGACGCCTTTGTGCCGCAGCACCCATGCGAGCGCCAACTGCGCCATCGTCTGGCCGCGCGCCTGGGCGATTGCGTTGAGCGCGCGCACCTGCGCCAGCTTTTCGTCGGTGATGTGGGCGGGGCGTAGGAAGCCGTGCGCTTTCGCCGCGCGGGAATCGGCAGGGATGTCGCCGCCGAGGTATTTGTCCGTCAGCAGACCCTGCGCCAGCGGCGAGAAGCAGATGCAACCGACGCCTTCTTCGTCCAGCACATCCAGCAGGCCGTCTTCGATCCAACGCCGGAACATGCTGTAGGCCGGCTGGTGAATGATGCACGGCGTCCCCAACTCGCGCAAAATCTGCGCCGCACGGCGCGTCTGAGCCGGATCGTAGTTGGAGATGCCCGCGTAGAGCGCGCGCCCGCTGCGCACGGCGAAGTCCAGCGCACCCATCGTCTCCTCCAACGGCGTGTCGGGATCGGGACGATGGTGGTAGAAGATGTCCACGTAGTCCAGCCCCATCCGCTTGAGGCTCTGATCCAAGCTGGCGATGAGATATTTGCGCGATCCCCAGTCGCCGTAAGGCCCGGCCCACATCCCGTAACCGGCTTTCGTCGAAATGATGAGTTCGTCGCGGTATGGCGCCAAATCTTGCCGCAGAATCTTGCCGAATGTCTCCTCGGCGGAACCGGGCGGCGGCCCGTAGTTGTTTGCCAGATCGAAGTGCGTGATGCCCAGATCGAACGCGCGGCGCACGACGGCGCGGCCATTCTCGTAGACGTCCACCCCGCCGAAGTTGTGCCACAGTCCCAGCGAAATCGCCGGCAATTTCACCCCACTGCGCCCGCAGCGGCGATACGTCATCGAAGTGTAACGAGTGTCAGAAGCGATGTACATGGTTTGTCTCCTTTCATTGGGTAATGAGAAATGAGTAATGGGAAATGCGTAATGAGTAATGGGAAATGAGTAATGAGTGGAAGAACTCTTCACTCATTACTCATTACTTTTTACCGCATCCTTGCCTTCTCATCATCTTCCCACATATCCGGGTTGGGGCCGAGGCTGACTTTGAGTGGGGTGGTGGCGGCGTCGAGGGCGGCCAGCAGGTCGTCCGGCAGGGCGAGGGCCGCAGCGGCGGCGTTGGCCTGGACTTGCGCCGGATTGCGCGCCCCGGCGATGACGGACGCGACGCCGGGCTGGTGCAGCGTCCACGCCAGCGCGACTTGCGTCATCGGCAGGCCCGCGTCGTCGCAGAGGCGGCGGATGGCAACGAGGGCGGCGGCGGTTTCGGCTTCCGCGCCGGGGCCGGTGTGGCGCGTCAGCGGGCGCGTGGCCGGCGAGAAGTGCCGCGTCCGCGCGCGCTCGTCGGGGATATTGGCCAGCGTCGCAAACTTGCCGGTGAGGATGCCGTGCAGCAGCGGGCTGTAGCAGGCGATGCCGACCTGCCGCTCCACGCACAGCGGCGCGATCTCGTACTCGATGGCGCGGAAGAGCAGACTGTACGCCAGTTGGTTGATGGGGATGGCATCGTAGGCCAGGATGTCCGCCAGATCGCGCGGGCCGAAGTTGGAGCAGCCGACGGCGCGAATTTTGCCCTCGGCCTTGAGCCGCGCCATCTCGCCCATCGTGTCGGCCAGGGGGATGCCCCAGTTGGGCCAATGGAGGTAGTAGATGTCAATTACGTCCATGTCCAGCGCGCGCAGGCTGGCTTCGCAGGATGCGCGCAGGTCGGCGGGACGCAGGTGGGCCGGTGAAACCTTCGTCGCTACGAGCACTTTCTCCCGCAGCGCGCCCTTGAACGCCTTGCCGATCAACTCTTCGGAACGGCCCGCGCCATAACCCTCGGCGCTGTCGAAGAAATTGATGCCTACATCCACCGCCGTGTGCAGCGCGGCGATGGCCTCCGCCTCATCCTGCGCGCCCCACAGGCGGTCGCCGGCGATGGCCCAGCAGCCCATGCAGATGGCGCTGACGGTCAAGTCACTGTTACCTAGTTTTCGATAGTCCATGATGGTGTTCTCCTCAAACAAATTACGAGTTTTCACGAATTCCTATTTTGGACTGCTTCTTGGTATTCTTTGTATTCCCTTTGTTTTTCGGCTATCTTTATTTCATATTCGTCGCTACTACAAAAACGCCATGAAGTTAAGGCCTGATTAGGGTCAAGACTCTGCGCACTATTTTGCAATCGTTTATCATCCGTCACAAATAAATCAGCCTCAAGACGCATAGCAGCATATACTATTTCGAAATCTTCAGATGGTATAGTGGTTTCCCTTGCGAAACTATCTAATAATGCGGGTGTAATGCTGCAACCAGATCCACTAAACTCAGAAAAGGATTTTTCGTTGGTAAAAACGGTCATATATGACAGAACAGTCACATTACAAATTTGTAAGAATGTATAAAATTCATTGCAAATCGCCTCATACTTATAATTTTCTTCCATTAAGTGCCTTATCAACTTCAAATCTTCAATGATGCGTGCTTGACTCTCGGGGTTATGGGCAGCCGATAGCATTTCCTCAAGCATGTGTGTTCCCCATTGTGCTTCAAGAATATGGTTTATCCAGTAGTGAGTTAAAACAATATTTCCGTTATACAATTGGCTGGCTAATTTACCAAGTGTGGCTGGATCATCATCATTCCTTAAGTGGGCTTCCGCCCACCGTCCTCGTCCTTCGTCCGGCTTCTTGCCGCCTATACCTCGAAAAGCCATATATGCTTCGTAAATGCATTTCTCGAATGTATAGCGGTGTGCTGAGGTGTCACGCATATATATTGGGCCGGAAAACCATGTTTTCTTGAAAGTTTCTATATCAACACAATCAACACCACTGAAATTGCGTAATTGCCCTTCTCTAAAGGCTACAAACCCTTTCAAGAGAACGTTTGTGTCAAGGAATACTTTGAACTTAAACATCCCAATCACCTTTATGACTAGGCCGCCAAGCGTAGTTTATGCATTTACTCCATCTGGGGAACGCAGCACGCCAGTCTGCGCATATTCGGCCAGATACTGGTTGACAGGAATACCGACGGGCAGCCGCGCCAGCAGGTCGCGCAGGATCGGTTCTGTACTCATAGCAAGCTCCCCGCTGTGCGATACAACTCCAGAATGTTTTCCAACGGCGTCCCGGCCTGGATTTGGTGCGTCGGCCCCAGGATGAGTCCGCCGTCCTTGAACAGCTCCAGCCGCAGCGCGACCTCGCGGCGCACGTCCTCCACCGTGCCGAAGGGCAGGGTGGACTGCACGCACACGCTGCCGGCAAAGGCCAGGTCGCGCCCGTACTCGGCGTGCAGTTCGCGGATGGCCATCCCGGCGGCGGAAACCTGCACCACGTCGAGCACATCCAACCCGATTTCGATGAAGCGCGGGATCAGCTTGCGCACGCTGCCGCAGCAGTGCATCATCGCCCGCGCGCCGTAGCGATGCGCCAGCGCGAACATCGCCTCGAATTTGGGGGCAAACAGCGCCTCGAAACTGCGCGGGCTGATGAGCAGCCCCCGCTGCGAGCCGAAATCTTCGCCGACGTGAACGATGTCAATCAAGCCCCCGGCGGCTTGCAGGGCGCGCTCGGTCATCTCGTAGAAGAAGCGGAAGCGTTGTTCCATCAGCGCCAGGTAGACCGGGTTGCGCTCGGCGATGTCAAACAGCACCTTTTCCACACCCCGGCAGCGCGCAATGCCGTTGATGAAGTCGAGCGACCCGGCGCCGCCGAAAACCACCGCGTAATCCGCCCATCTTTCGCATTGCGCCTTGAAAGTGCTGTAGTCAAAGTCATCGGCGGAGGGGAAGCGGAGCGCGGCCAGTTGGGTCACGTCCGTCACGTCAGCGAAAGGCAGGTAGACAGCTTCGGGGTACGTGCCGTGGCCGAAGGAAATGTTGGCGTACCGCTCACCCCACCAGCCCTCCCAACTGCCGTCGGGGAACGTCCGCAGCTCCGGCCCGATCCAGCGGGGCGCCACCGTGCGGAAATCCTCGCCCAGCCGCTCTGACAACGCCAGGGCATCGGAAACGCCGAAGTAGGCCATCAACATCCCATCCACTTCCGGCGTACCGTAATGTTTGACGGGGATGCGGTCATAGCCGCGACGGTCTAAGGCGCTGAGAACTCGTTGTTTATGGTTCATTGTTCACTCCGGGATGCAGGATGCAGGATGCAAGATGCAAGATGCAGGATGCAGGATGCAGGATGCAAGATACTTATTCTCGATTCTCTATTCTTGCTTCTTGCTTCTTGCTTCTTGCTTCTTGCCTCTTGCTTCTTGCCTCTTACCTCACGACAAAAACTTCGCCACCAGGTCCTTAACTTCCGCCTCGCCGATGGGCACTAACTCGCCGATGGCTTGCGTGCTGAGGACAGCCTGCGCGCTGAACTCGGCTACTTCAAGCCGGTCGAAGGCTTGCATCAGCGTCGCGCCGGTGGTGAGGATGGCGTCGTTCTGGAACAGCACCACCGGCGTTTCCTTCGAAAGCCGCTTCGCCACCTTCTTGCCGCCGTCAAATTGGACGCCGTAGGGCAGGGTGGGGATGTCGCGCAGGACGATGTAGCTTTCGGGGATGGTGCGCGTGTCGAGGGGCTGGCCGGTCACGCCGTAAGCCATCACGCCGGGCGACTGCGCCATGATGATCGCGCCGATGTCGGGGTGCGCCGTGTAGATGGCCTCGTGCAGGCGCACTGCACGGCTTGGTTTCTTGCGTCGCTCGCGTTGCCCGTCGCGGATCAACACGATGTCGTCAATGTCCAGGTACAGCCGGTCCACTCCGTAAGGTGTGATGAGGAACGCCGTCTCGTCCACGCGGGCGGAGACGGTGCCCGCCGTGCTGGTCATCAACTGCTGGTCGTAGGCGCGGTGGACGATCTCGACGATCTTCTGGCGCAGTTCGCGCTCGCGGCTGGTGTGGAACGTCGGCTTGAAGGTCTGGAGCTTTTCGCCGCGCTGCCGCGACAGATCGAGTTGAGCGTCATCGAGCGACTGCACCTTGCCGAGCGTGCGCGCTTCGAGCAGCGTGCGCGCGCAGAAGTCCAGCGTCTCAAATCGCTGGAACGCCGTCAGCAAGCTATCGCCACCGGCGACGACGCCGTGATTTTCCAGCAGCACGGTGTCATAGCTCTGCGCGAAGGTGTCGGCGATGACCGCGCCCAATTCCTTGCTGCCGGGCAGCCGGTAAGCGGCGTAGCCTACCTGTCCACAGACGGCATGCGCCTGGGTGATGATGCGCGTGTTGGGGATTTGCCGCGCGATGCTGAACGCCACCAGCGCGGGCGGGTGCGCGTGGACGATGGCGCGGAAGTCGGTGCGTTTGGCGTAGATCGCCCGGTGGAACGGGTATTCCGATGAAGGTTTGTGCGGCCCGACGATGCTCCCGTCAGGATGGACGCAGATGATGTCGGCAGGTTTGAGCGTGCCCTTATCTACCCCGGCGGGCGTGATCCACATATCGCCGTTTTCGTCCAGAATGGAAAGGTTGCCGCCGGATGTGGTGGTCATCCCGTAGCCGTAGATGCGTTCCATAATCGTCACTAACTGATCGCGTGGGTGCAACAGCGAGAATTTCATAGGTCAATTCCTCCTTGGGGAGTAGGGAGTAGGGAGTAAGGAGTAGGGGCGATCCCATACTTCATACTCCCTACTCCTTACTCCCTTCTCATTACTGAGTTCCGATCACTGATTTCCGATCACGAGAAGTCAAATGTCTACCAGCACTTTGAGAATGCCGGGACGACTGGCGTGAGCGAATGCCTGGACAGCCTCGTGCAGGGAGTAGCGGGCCTGGATGAAGGGGCGCACCTGGATCAGACCTCGTTCCAACAGTTGCAGCGCGGGCGGAAACGGACCGCAGCGCGAGCCGATCAGGGTGATTTCGTTTACCACCAGTTTGGAAAAGTCCACGCTGAGGTTGCCGGCATAGGTGGATTTGAGCACAATCGTTCCGCGTGGGCGTACCAGACGCAAGGCAGTCGCATATCCGCCTGGATTGCCGGTTGCTTCGATGACGATATCTACGCCAGGCGCAACCGCGGTCTGGTCTGTGGTCGCAGCGATGTTCAGGTCGGCCAACATAGCCAACTTATCCTGGTGATGACCGAGCACGGTGAGATCGCAACCGGTGAGCGCCAGCACTTGCGCGCAGAGCAGGCCGAGTTTGCCGTCGCCGATCACCACCACCCGGTCGGTGGGCGAGATGTGAAGCTGTAAGGGGATTTCACAGGCCGCTGCCAGCGGTTCGGTGAAGACGGCGACCTCGTTGGGGACAGTGTCTGGTACGGCGTGCAGGTTGCGGATGGGGAGCGTCATAGACTCCGCCAAGGCGCCGTTGTGTTCGATGAGTCCCAGGGTGGCGCGGTACAGGCAATGAGTGGGATACCCGGCGGTACACATTCGGCAGATGCCGCACGCAATGTTGATCTCGCCGACGACGCGGCGGCCTTCCCAGGCTGGGTCGCTGGGCGCAGATTCCACGATGCCGACAAACTCGTGACCGGGGATGCCCCGGAAACCCTTGTAGCCACGAAGCAGCTCCAGGTCTGTCCGACAAATTCCCACCGTCTGCACCCGGATCAACGCTTCGCCGGTTCGTGGCGTTGGTTCCGGGTAATTTTCGATGAGTTCCAGGGTTTCGTGCAACACTAAAGCGCGCATCTCGTGGTATATCCCCCCTTGTCTTCCGTCCTATGGAGATTATACCGGAGGCAATAAAAAAAGCCCAATCTGCTGATTGGGCTTCCAATGGGTCGTACAGGATTCGAACCTGTGGCCCTGGGCTTAAAAGGCCCCTGCTCTACCGGGCTGAGCTAACGACCCGCTTGACGGCGATAGTATAACATGACCGAACAAGATGTCAAACGAACTTTTTCAATCCAAAATTCAAAATCTAAAATCCAAAATTCATCACGATTGGGTTTTGGTAATCGGTATTGTCCACCACAAAATCGCTGCGTTCTTTGGGACGATACGTTTCCAGATACCACTGCTGCGCGGGGATGTAGCGCGTGTGATAGCGTTCCACAATGCTTGGCCCGTAGCGGGGAACGTCGCGCAGCGCCACGCGGCGCAGGACTTCGTCGAAGGGCACGTGCAGGAAGATGCGCAGGTCAAAATAGGCATCTATGGACGGGCGGAAGAGTAGCACACCCTCGACGAGAACGACAGTATCAGGGCGGATGACATATCGGCGCGTGAGGGTGAAGGTGTCGCAATCCAGATCGAGCAGGGTGAGCGTCTTGTCCACGAGTTCGCCGCGCCGCGCCGGGGCCAGGAGTTCGGCTTCCAGCAGTGGCAGGTTGAAGGCGTGGGCGATGTATCCGCGCACCGGGTCGGCGTCCTGGTTGCGGATGGCGCGCGGGTGATGGAAGTCGTCACCGTGGATGAGCGTCACAGGCTGCCCGCGCGCTGCAATGAATTCCGCCAGTGCTTGCGCGAAGACCGTCTTGCCGGACGTATCCACGCCGTTGATGCCCACGACGCGCGCGCTCTCCGTGGGCAGTCCGGCAATGACGTCCGCTATCTGGGCAAACAGATGGTTCCGGTACATGTGCAATCGCGGAGTATCAAGGGCAGGTAAGCCCAGTGGGGCGCTACAATCGCCAGAATGGCCTGCTGCGGCAGGATGAAGGTGGCCGAAACCGGACGCTCAAGGTTGAGCAGAACAGTGCGGCTGAGAATATTGCCGGGATCGGCGAGGATGGGGACGGTGAAGACCTGCATGGTCACGCCGGGCGCAAAGGTCAATGTACCGCTGACCGGCTCATAATCCCGACCGGCGAGGGCCGTCAGATCGTGGGGGGTGTACTCCACTGTGGCCGTGGTCGCGGCAGATGGATTCAGATTCACGGCAATAGACGCGGCGCCGGCGTCTTTCATCACGGTGTAAGTGGATTGAGCGAAAGTAAACACCGCGTCGCGCATGGTGGGGATGAGACACCAGTGATTCAGGAGGCCGGTATCGTTGCTGGCGTAATCCGCAATGCGCAGCCGCCATGTCCCGGAAAAGCTCTCGCCATTGAAAACCGCCAGCGGTTCCAGGGGGCGATAAACACCTCCCGGCGGGTAGGCTGGATTATGGTTGCTGCACCCATCGCCAACAGCATCCACGGCGCTGTCGTCCAGAACGATATCTATATTGTTGCCGCCGCACCCCAATGAATTGGTAATGCTACTGCCGACGCGGACAAGCAACGTGGTAGTGATCCCCGTATCAACATGCTCCAAAGTCACCCCCAGATCGCCTACCCAGGTGTGGGTGACACTGATGGCAACGTTCAGATCGTGCAGCCCGCCAAGGTTGGGCAGCACCAAGCCGTCGCTGATACCACCGGCGTAGTTATCGGGGATGGCAACATACGGTGTGCTGCAAAACTCGACAGGCAGCTGCTGCGTGCGAAAGTGGTGGGGGGCGGAGACCGGCCCGGTGCCGCAAGGATTTTGCGCCGTCACGCGCCAGTAGTAATCGCCGGCGTAGTTGAGGGGGACGGCAAGTGTATGGCTGACCGTATCCCCGGCAGCAGAAATGGTCGCAGTATAGATCAGCGCGGCAAAATCTGGGGTAACGGCGATACTGAGATCATACTGCTGCGCCTGGGAATGTCCGCTCCAGACAAACGTAGGCCAGATGGACGTCATCGTCTGCCCGGCGGCGGGCGTCAACAACGCGACGGCTTCTGTCATGGCTGTGTAAACGGTGAAGGCCGCGTGGACAGTGTGGGTACGGGTGGGCGTGCTGCCGGTGACGGTCAAAGGATAAGTCCCGGCGGGCGTTGCAGTCGTTGGGAAGAGGGTCATCTGCGCCGTTTCGCCGGGGATAAGCGGGTTCGGCTGAATGACAACGTCAACCCCATCTGGCGCGCCGGTGGTTTCCAGAGCAAGGGGATGGGTGAAGCCGCTGATGCTGGTAGTGGGCAACGTGAAGAATGCGTTCGTTCCGGCGCAGAGAGACTGCGTCGGCGGCGCAATGTGCAGCATGAAGTTTGGAGTCAGCGTGCAGTTGTAGCAGATGAGCGCGAAATCCTGATCGGTATCGTCGTCGTTGCCGGGGACGCCATCGCCGGCGATATTAGCGGCGGCAACCGTGAAGCTGAACGACCCATCTACGCCGGCCGGCAGGAGCACACTTTCGACGTTGTTGCGCGGGTCAGATGCGCCGCCGGGGATGGAGGTCGCGCCAGAGAAGACGTTGCCCAGATAGCTCTGGCCGTTGATCTCTACGGTCAGGTTAAGATCGTTGACGTAGGCCGCGCCAACGGTTGCGCCGGGGGCGTCCGTCCAGGCCAAGGTGACGCGGAAGGGCCGGGCGGGGTCGACCACGTTGCCGGACAGGGTGAAAGTTTCGCCGGTGGCGTGAAGGATCTGCGTTTGATCCACAGCAACGCGGGCGACGCCATCGAAAGCCATGCCCAAATTCACCTCGCCGAAGCCCTGGCTGTACGACGGCAGCGTATCCCCCGAACCGACGCCGTTCAAATACCGCGCGCTGTTGGTCAGATAGGCTTTGAGCATGGCCGGACTGGGGGCGGCGGCGTCTACGTGCTCCTGGTAATACCACGTCAACAGCGAGGCCGCGCCCGCGACGGCAGGGGCCGCGTGACTGGTGCCGGAGGAGGCCGCATAGAGTGTCTGCCCCGCCGGGTGATAAGCGTCGCACACGGCATCGCCGACGTAGTTGGCTATTTGCGACGCCGCGCCCTGGATGTGCGTGCCGGGCGCGACGAGATCGGGTTTGACGCGTCCATCTGCCGTGGGGCCGCGGCTGGAAAAGCTGGCAATGTCGTTGGCGTGGTCGGCGCTGCCCGACCCAAAGCCGCAGCCGTCTGTCCAGGTAGGCCGGTAGTTTTCCGCCGCGCCCACGCTGATGATATTTTTGGCGTTGGCCGGGGACGTCGTGCTCGCGGTATCGGGGCCGTCGTTGCCGGTAGAGAAGACGATGAGCATTTCCTGATTGCCGGGAACGTCCGGCTGCGCGTCACGCACAAGCGCGTCGTACTCCTGGTCGTCGGTGGTGTACTCGCCGTAGGTGGAGGCGCCCCACGAATTAGAGGTAATCCGCGCGCCGTTGGTATAAGCTGTGCTGACCAGGGGGGTGTAGCTGGTCAGCTCATAATCCCACCAACCGCCGTTGGCAAAGACCTTGGAGCCGGCCATCCGTCCAAAAGGATTGACGCCCAGGCCGTAGTGATAGCCGCCGGCGTCCGTGTAGGCGGCGCCGCTTTGCGCATTGTAGCCGCCGACGATGCTGGCGTTGAGGTTGCCGTGCCCGGCTGTCCCGTCGGCAAGGAGGTCTTCCGTCCAGTTGTAGTTGTAAATCAGCCGGTCGGAGCGGGCCGGATCGCCTAGCTCGTAGAAGTCAGGGTGGGTGGGGATGGCGCTGCCGTTGTCAATGCCGTCGTCCGTCACGTCCACAATGGGGTACGCGGCGGCGGTAGCGGTGAAGCCGGCAGTCGCCGTCAGCCAGGTCAGGTAACCGGGGGATGCGGGGCCGACGCCGTCAGCGGTGAGATTGCCCGCGAGGAGCTGATCCTGGATTTCATCGTGGCGGTGTGGGGTGAGGAGCGGCTCCACGTTGACGACGCCGGGTAAGGCCGCCAGCCAGTCCAGGTTAGCGGTGGGGAGTCGCACGGCCAGGTTGCGATAATGAAGCACCGGCATGGGTGGCTTGAGCACTTGCGTCACGCGCTGCGTGATGGCGTCGAGGGTGGCGGTGACGGCGGGGTGCGCGTAGACCTGGACTTTCACGTCCACTGTGGCCGCGCCGGTGAGTCCCTGGAGTGCGGGGGAGAGCGCGTCGTAGGGTTGATAATCGCCGCTCCAGCGCATGGAAACTGCCGATTGCGCCTGCTGAAGCTGAGGCATTGTTCCCCACACCAGGTAGGCATAGTCGGGAATGTAGGTGACGATGCGCAACCCGGACTTTTCCAGGGCATTGTACCAGCTTTCCTGGATCGGACCGGAGAATTGCACGAGACGCAGACCGGCTTCGTTGCCGGGAAGGGAGTGGGTCATCGGGCGGGGTGTTGATTGCGGATCGAGGTCACCGGCGCGCAAGTGGAGCAGGACGGCAGGTGCAGGTGCGTTTGGGGAAGATTGTGCCTGGGTTAAGGGGAGAGGCTGCAAGACGAGGGCGGCGATCAGCCACAAGACAGCGATGAAACGGCGTGTTTTTTTCATGCCAACCTTTCTTGAAAACAGTCAACGGATTTAACGGATGGAAACGGACAAAAATCCGCTGAATCCGCTAAATCCGTTGAGAAGCTTTTGACAGTACCGCTCATGCCGGGGGAACGCTGGCTGGGGGTAGGGGCGGTTCTTTCGGCTCTTGAGCATGGTATCGGGCGCGCTGCGCCATTTCGGTGATGGCGTGGATAAAGTCGCTTTTGTCGCGAGTGTAGGATTCACGGTCATTTGGGTATTTTTCCTCCAGGTCGCGTTTTAACTGTTCGTAGGCATAGGCAGCTTCAGGATGGCGACACAGGTATTCCTGGAAAAGCAGGTGAGTGATCCAGTAATCACTGTTCCATTCTACCACATGCAGGTGATGGGTTTTGACCTCGCCGCTGCCTTTGATGAAGAAATGCCAACCAGGGATGGCCTGTTCTCCCATGTATTTGTAACCGGCGGTTTCCAGTGGGGCGATACAGTGTTCAATGTCGGCCAATTTGCGGAGACCGGCCATAATGTCCAGAATCGGCTTGGCATAGATGCTGGGGATGGCGGTACTGCCGATGTGGCGAATCTCAATCACGTAAGGGCCGATGAGACCTTGCAATATCTGATGTTCGATGTCAAACAGATTTTGCCACTCCGGCGAATGGGGCGCGAGTTTCACTACGCCGTAACGCAATCCTAAAACAGCGGTCTCTTCCATTGATTTTGAATTTAACTTTCTTCATCCTTGATCTTGTCCACATGGTAACATGACAAGTTGACCGCATCATAACAAGTTTGTGACCCTTCGGTTAACTATGAGGCGAGGACGCTATTCTTGGAAGTAAGCTGTCATACACACCACCGCCTATCCTTTTCCTGTCTCAGACACACGTCATGGCGAGGTCTGAGGGTGGATTGTGGGGGCTGATCGGGTTACGCTGGCGCTGCCGGAAGTACGATATGAAAGGTCGTGCCCGCGCCACGCTTGCTCTCAAACCAGATTCGGCCGTGGTGCAGTTCGATTAACTGCCGGGAGAGGTGCAGGGCCAAGCCATTGCCGGGGATCTGGCGAGTCTCTTCATCCGAGGCGCGAAAGAACTTCTCAAAAATATGCGATTGTTCGTTTTCCACAATGCCGATGCCGTTATCCTGGACGGTGACGTGGATTTCCGCCTGGGGTAACGCCTCAGCCGTGATCGCAATGACGCCGGCCCCCAGGGTGTACTGCGCAGCGTTGCTGATCACGTTGCTCACCACCTGGATCAGGCGGGCGCGGTCGCCATACACGGGCGGCAGATTGTCTGGCAGGGTGGTGGTGACAGTCTGCCCTTTCCCTTCGATGGTATGGGTCTGTGCCTGCACCGCTTCCTTTACCACATCGGACAGCGATACAGCGGTCAGATTGAGGGTCATCCGGTTGCCTTCGATCTTGTTGATGTCCGAAAGATCGGCCACCATGCGCGACATCCGCTCGACGTTGGTGCGGATGACGTTTAAGAAATTTTTCTGCGGTTCGTTAATTGGTCCCATAATGCCCTTGAGCAACAGGTCGGTGTAGCCCTTGATGGAGGTCATCGGGACGCGCAACTCGTGTGTCACCAGGGAGACGAATTCCTGGCGCGCTTGTTCCGCAGCAACCGTGGCCGCTTCCGCCGCCTGCCGCGCCTGGTATTCAGCTTCCAGGGCCGCCGTCAGTTCTTGGACTTTTTCTTCCAGGTTTTCCATTGATTGCTTTTCCTTATTTAGAAGGCCGGGCTGAGAAGCATGGCCAGCCAGGAAACGATGGCACCCAGGATGACGCCCACGATGGTTTGGGCCGGGGTGTGATGGCGCAGTTTGACGCGCGACCACGCGATGAGCGGGATGGAAATCACCAGCGGCACGGCGGAGAGGCCGAAGATGCGCAGGATAAGGATGGCGACACCCGTGGCCGAGGTGCTGTGGATGCTGACTTTCCAACGCATCGTGATGGCGAAGATGATGATCCACTGCAACATCCCCGCGCCGGCCAGCAGCGTCAAGGCGGGAGGTGCGCCGCCGAACAGCATGACCAGCCAGGTGAAGGCGAATCCGCCAATAGTGACCAGTAACGTATTGCGCCGCTGCTCGCGCAGTTGGATGTCCAGATCGGTGATGGAGCCACGTCGCAGTTGCCAGACCAGGAAACTCAGGGGGGTGAGAATGTTCAGCAACAAGTACAATCCCAACCAGGGCCAGTCGTTGGCGAAAGTGAGGGTGGTTGCGACCAGCGCCAGCGCAAACAACCCCCATACGGGAGGGCTGCCGACCTGCGAAATGCTATAGGCAATATATTCCCCCTTCGTTTTCGGCTTGACGATGGCGTGGAGTGACGGTTTTACCGGTGTGGGGCTAAATTCTTCTTCCCATTCGGCTACATCCCTAAATCCCTGTTCCATTGTCTTTCTCCTTATGTGGCATTTTTGGGCAGAGGTGCCCCCATCTACCCCCATGCCTCTCCAATAGACCGCCTTAGCAGGCAAACTCAACACAATCGCAGCTTTGTTTTTCGCTGTTCCTCAGTTGACGGCTTTGACTCTTTGAGTAGTATAAGGAGGTGGACTGTCCGTAAGTTGAGGAAGCTATTGCGCTCATTCCCTTATTATACCAGATTTGATTCATACAAGGGAGGGAGCGCAAGCGGGGTGTGGTCGTTGATAAGTTTCGTTGCGGGAGGAATCTATGATGCGGTGGCGCATAGCATTAGCGCAGATCAATACATTGGTAGGAGATTTGACGGGAAATCGGCAGAAAATCGCTGAGGGTATCCGGCGCGCGCAGGATATTGGGGCCGACCTGGTGGTGTTTCCAGAGTTGTCTGTGACCGGTTATCCACCCGAAGACTTGCTGCTGAAGCCGGCTTTTTTGCAGGAGAACGTGGCGGTGGTGCGCGAACTGGCCGACTTCACCCAGGGAATCACGGCGATAGTCGGCTTTGCGGACGTGGTGGACGACGAAGTCTACAATGCAGCAGCAATCTTGCACGATGGCGCGTGGGTGGATACGTATCACAAACACTATTTGCCCAACTATGCCGTCTTTGACGAAGATCGCTACTTCCGCCGGGGCGCGACGTTTCCGGTATTTCAACGGGATGGCGTGATCTTCGGGGTGAACATCTGCGAAGACATCTGGCACCCCACCGGACCGGCGGATGCACAGGCGTTGCAGGGCGGCGCGCGCATCCTGGTGAATATGTCTTCTTCGCCGTACCACGCCGGCAAAGCGCGTTCCCGCGAGCGGATGCTGGCGACCCGCGCGGCCGACAACGCGGCGGTGGTGGCTTTCTGCAACATGGTCGGCGGGCAGGACGAGTTGATTTTCGACGGCGGCAGCCTGATTCTCGACGAGCATGGCGAAGTCATTGCGCGCGGCGCGCAGTTTGCGGAGGACTTCGTCGTGGCCGACGTGGACGTGGGGGCGGTGTTTCGTTGGCGGCTGCACGACCCGCGCCGCCGCAAGGCGCAGACGGAGCGGCTGCCCGTGATTTCCCTGCCGCCGTTGCCTGATCTGGTGGAACGCCCATCTGTTGCCCCTCAAATCGTGCCCTCCTTGTCGCCGGTGGCCGAGGTTTACCAGGCGTTGACGTTGGGTGTGGGAGATTACGTCCGCAAAAACGGCTTCCAGAAAGTCGTCATCGGCCTGTCGGGCGGTATTGACTCGGCGCTGGTGGCCTGCATCGCGGCGGACGCGCTTGGGCCGGAAAACGTCACGGGCGTGGCGATGCCCTCGCGTTACACGTCCGATATGAGCAATGACGATGCAGCAGAGTTAGCCCGGAATTTGGGGATCGCCCTGATGGTGATACCCATTGAGACGGTGTTTCAGGCGTATCTGGACGTGTTGGCAACGCCCTTTGCCGGAACGGAGCCTAATGTCACCGAGGAGAATCTCCAGGCGCGCATCCGGGGCAATTATTTGATGGCGCTTTCCAACAAATTCGGCTGGCTGGTGCTGACGACCGGCAACAAGAGCGAGATGAGCGCAGGATATGCCACACTGTATGGCGACATGGCCGGGGGGTACGCCGTCATCAAGGACGTGCTCAAGATGTTGGTGTATGACCTCTCCCGCTGGCGCAATGCTCAGGGCAAGTCGCCGGTCATCCCGGAGCGGATTATCACCCGCCCCCCGTCGGCGGAACTGCGCCCGAATCAGAAAGACTCCGATTCGTTGCCGCCTTACGAGGTGCTGGACGCCATCCTCAAGGCGTATGTAGAAGAGGATCAGTCGCCGGAGGACATCATCGTTTCGCTGGGGCTGCCGGCCGACCTGGTGCGGCGGGTGGTGCGGATGGTGGATCGCAACGAGTACAAGCGCCGCCAGGCGCCGCCGGGAGTGCGCATTACCGGCCGCGCCTTCGGCAAAGACCGGCGGCTGCCAATTACGCAGCGGTTTACCAAATAAATACCACAGGGCGGGTTTTCAACCCGCCCTGTGCTTTTTCTCAACGGATGGAACGGATTAGAACGGATTTCTCATCCGCTTTATCCGTTCCATCCGTCTCATCCGTTGAGAAGTTGCGCGCGTTTGGCGGCAATACTGGCAAGTAGACTCTCGAAGGCTTTGGCGAACTGGGCCACGCCGGCATCTTGAAGCTCTTGCATCACCTGATCCAGATTGACGCCCAAGGAGGGCAGGTGCGCGAGCTGTTCGTACGCTTTGTCCAGATTGGTTTCGACCGTCAATTGTACGCTGCCATGATCGAGAAACGCCTGGAGAGTGTCCGGCGGCGCGGTGTTGACGGTGTCCGGCCCGATGAGCGTGTCCACGTACAGCGTGTCGGAATAGGCGGGGTTTTTGGTCCCGGTGCTGGCCCACAACGGACGCTGCACCCGCGCGCCCCACGCAGCCAGCGCTTCCCACTGCGGCCCGCTGAAAATCTCCTTGAAGCGCGCGTAGGTGGCTTTGGCGCTGGCAACGGCGATTTGCCCGCACAGTTCCGGTGCGCCGAGGGCGGGCAGTTGTTTATCCAACAGCGTGTCCACCCGGCTGACGAAAACCGAGGCCACCGAGGCCACGCGCGCCACGTCGCCCCCGGCCGCCGCCAGCTTTTCCAGCCCGGCGATGTAGGCTCGCGCCACGGCTTCGTAGTGCGCTACCGAGAAGATGAGCGTGGCGTTGATGTTGATGCCCGCGCCGATGAGCGCCTCGATGGCGGGGATGCCGGCGGGCGTGGCCGGGACTTTGATCATCACATTGGGGCGGGCCAGCGTCGCAAAGAGCCGCCGTGCTTCCGTTATCGTGTGCTCGGTGTCGTGCGCCAGAACGGGGCTGACTTCCAGGCTGACGTAGCCATCCAGCCCCTCGCTGGCGTCGTAGACGGGGCGCAAGACGTCGGCGGCGCGCTGGATGTCCTCGATGGCGAGGCTTTCGTAGATGGCTTCGGTGGACAACCCCGCTTTGACCAACGCGGTGATGGCGTCGTCATAGTCGCGGCTGCCGGCGATGGCCTTCTCGAAGATGGCTGGATTCGAGGTGACGCCGCGTACGCCCTGATCCACCAGGGCCTGCAGTTCGCCAGACGTAATCAACGAGCGGCGGATAAAATCAAACCAGACGGCCTGTCCTAAAGCAGTAAGTTCGTGTAATTTGGTCATACTATCTCCTCTTTGAAAACAAACCACGAATCTTCACGAATGGAACGTCAAAGCTAATGTAGATTCGTGAAAAGTAGTGGTTGAAGTTGTTCTTCTGTTTCCCACGGCGCGGGGCCGACCCAGGCGTAGGTTTTGAGGTCAATGCGGCCAGTGGCGTCAAAGACAATACCCTCAGCTTCCAGCAGCTCGCGCTGCACGCGGGTCCCTTCGGCATCCAGGCTGATGCGGCCCTGCGAGTTGATGACGCGGTGCCAGGGCACGTCGCCGGCGTCGTCCGTGAGGGCGCGCAGCGCCCATCCCACCGTGCGCGCGCCGCGCGGCCAGCCGAGCCAGCGCGCGATCTGCCCATAGCTGGCAACTTTCCCGGCGGGGATGCGGCGTATCAGAGCATAAATGCGGTCAAAATTCGTCGGTGTTGTCATCAGCCCTCCTCAATACTCAACGGATTGAACGGATTCAACGGAGAAATCCGTTTCATCCGTTGAGACGTTTAGCGCGCCAATCTATGACGGCGAATGGGGCGTAGAAGAGCGCCATAAAAATCAGTCCGATCAGTTCGATAAACGGTAGATACCAGGGCCAGGCGGGCATCATATCTATGATACTGGCGGTGGGTGGTTTGTGGGCGATGAACAGGTAGTTGCTGCCGATGAGGAAGTTGAAGAAGAAGATGACGACGGCGTAGAGGTTGCTGTAAATGATCACGCGCTTGAGGGATTGGGGGGTGGGGCGGTAGCCTTCCACGATGGTCATGTAGAGGGCGGCGGCGACGATGATACTGTGGGCAATCAAGGTTTGGAAAATGCGGAAGTGGGGAAAGCCATAAATGCCGGCTTCGGGGGTCAACAGGGCTTGCAGCGCGCCAGCCATGCCGAGCAGATAAGCAAATTCATAAATTCGGTAATTTTTGGTCAATAGCATGATGACGGTTAACCAAAGCATCACGCTGCACAGATGCAGAGGAAGCATCTCCTGAACCGTCCATGTGCCGACGGCGATTCGCCAGATGTGCCAGGAAGATTCGGCGGTGGTCAGTAGGATTGCCAGTCCCCAGCGGATGGCGGTGCGGGCGCGGGGCGAGGCGCGTTTTCCGAAATACAACAGCGCCGCAATCGCCAGCGCGATCACCCCCAGTGCGATCAGATGCCCTGTGCCAAACAGTTCGAAAGGCGCGCCTTGCCAGTCTTTGGCGAAAATGTCTCCCATAGAGAATGCCCTCCTTGAAAATAGTCTGACAGTCGTTAGTTTTGCAATCCAATTCGTGCAACGATGGATTTATGATAACAGACTATATTTTACACCGTAACTGTAATTTTGGATTTAGCTACCTGACACTTTTCGAGGTAACACCACAGGGAGATGTGGTCAGTCAAGCCAGTGTTTCTTGAGAGCAAGAGAGGCTTGTGAAGGCCATCCACGCCGTTTCGGTAGCACCAGTGGGTGAAGGACTTTGAATTATAGCAATTTCAGGATCACCTCTCTGTGACCGGTGAGCCTGGCGGCAATCGCTGGCATGCGTCTGAGCCAACAACGTGATTACCAACCTCATCTCCCCCTGCGCTTTGTGCGCTCGATAGAAAGACATGCCTTTCGTTCCCGTATACGCTTTTCTGCATTTGTACTCTGGTGGCCAAAAACGACAAAAAAACTATTTTCAAACTTTCCCCCTATTGACTTGTGTGGTTTATCAGTATATAATGATTGTGTTTGTAATAGAATATGTGATGATGATAATGCGAAGGCATGTGAATTTACAGCCGGGAATGCACATGGTAAGATATTGGTCAAAAAATAGCAATATACTGGCATGTATACAGTAGCAGTATGATGAGGTACGGGGTAAACAGCATAGAAGATGGGGGTTAGTAATACCTGAAAATTAAGATCCTCCTGATCAGAAGGGTAGCCCCCCATTTAACCGTGGTGGACTACAAAAATTTGCAAAAAGCGGGAGTACTGGCACAATCCGGGTATAAAAACAGAAAACCAGAAACCCATGAACCCGCAAGAAGTATTTTGCCCCAATGCGACATGTGTCGCCTGTGGGCAAATTGGCAAAGGCAATATCGGCATTCACAGCCAGAAGGAACGCCGTTACAAATGTGCGGTGTGCGGCAAAACCTTCGCCGAAACGCAGGGCACACCTTTCTACCGCGGGCACAAACCCGCCATCGAGATGGTGCTGGTCATTACCTTGCTGGCCCATGGCTGCCCGGTAGCCGCCATTGTCGCGGCCTTTGGCTGGGACGAACGCACCGTGCAGCGCGTGCAAGAACAAGCCGGTCTGCACTCGCAAGAGGTACACGAGCATCTGGTGGAGCAGCCACGCGACTTGAAGCAGGTCCAGGCTGACGAAATCTGGGGCAAGGCGCAGGGTATGCTCCTGTGGTTGGCGATGGCCCTCCAGGTTGAGTCGCGCTTGTGGTTGGGGGCCGTGGTGGGTAAGCGCCGCGCTCAGACCTTGCTCAAGGCGTTGATACAAAAAGTCCGGGCTTGTGCGCTGTGTCGCCCCCTGTTGTTTTGCGTTGACGGACTCAGTACCTATCTGCAAGCGATTCGCGACACGTTTCGCGAGCCGCTCCCCACGGGTAAGTCGGGACGTCCGCGCTTGCGCCCCTGGGATGGCATTCATATTGCGCAAGTGGTCAAGCAGTATGGCGGATGCCGGGTGGTAGGGGTGGTGCAGCGGATTTGCCAGGGGACCCCGGCACAAGTGGCCGCGCTGCTCCAGGCCTCGCAAGGTGGGGGCGGCATCAACACCGCCTACATCGAGCGGCTCAACGCTACCTTTCGCGCACGGCTGGCTCCGCTGGTGCGGCGGAGCCGCTGCCTGGTGCACCAAATCCCGACCCTGCACGCGGGCGTCTATTTGGTGGGAACGGTCTACAATTTCTGCACCTATCATGAGAGCTTGCGTGTCGAACTGCTCCTTCCTCATCATCGCCGTCGTTGGCTCAGACGCACTCCCGCCATTGCGACGGGCATTACCGACCATTTGTGGTCAGTCAGCGAGCTACTCTGGTTCAAAGTTCCGAAATCACCGGTCTTACCCAAACGCCGTGGACGACCCCGCCAGGCCTTTTTGGACCTCAAAAAACAGTGGCTCGGCTGACCACGATTCCCTGTGGTGGTACCATCAGAAGAGGATAGCATACTAAATGAGAGTAATTCATAGTTGAGTCTGATTTTAATAAAGACCAAGAAGGATGATAGTTATGAGTACTAATCGATGGACCATTGAAGTTGCTAATCCTTCTCCCTATGAGAGAAGCGATTATGTCCAGATTGATCTCAATGAACTTGGCGTTCCACCTGAACTCGATGAAAAAACCCTCACACTCTATCCCCTAAGCAACAACAACCGTGGGCAGGAAATTGCTTTTCAAATTGATTATCCTTTTGGAGAGGAAAATGGTACGAGAATAATGACTTTTTCTTCCGCCAACACGCCGCAGGGATGGGAGGATTATGGTGAGAAGAATGCTGCATTTCAACTCCTGGGAAAAAAAACAGAACAGGTTCATGCCCGACCGGATCT
Organism: Anaerolineae bacterium; assembly: GCA_034429475.1. Classification (GTDB taxonomy): domain Bacteria; phylum Chloroflexota; class Anaerolineae; order B4-G1; family SLSP01; genus JAKQHY01. Next base: position 11,904 of record DAOUGD010000194.1, on the reverse strand, counting down.
TCGAATTGATCACCATTACGAAGATCCGCTGTCGGAGTGTGATAGGGATGGTTATGATCGGAAATGGGAATTCGGTAGACCCGCACAGGGGGTCAAATTAAACAATGGTACACTTGAAGTTTATTTCAAATTTAAACCTTCGCTGTCGCCCGCGGGCTTGTCTTATACTGGGGCAGCCGCCAATGTTTTTTCTTCTTCGGCTGCACAATCTACTACTGTAGGTGAGATGTTACATCCTTATAATCCCTTCTTCCCAGAGAAACTATGGGGACAGGTGACCGAGTTAGTTTTCTTCCCATTACCCTGGGAACACAAATGGTTCCATAGAGTTAGCCTGCGTGATCAAGAATACGGATTAGTGTGGTCAAAGAGCGGCCCGATCCGGGCGATAGTTACCCTAAAGTCAAAGCCCTTTACAATCCTTTACAATGGAAGTCCATTTTTTAGTGAAAAAGCAGTAGAGGTTAAAGCGAATTTCTATCGTGTCATCTATGTATATCCTGGTCAAAATAATCCATACTATACGGAAGAGCTTTTTGTCCTTACAGAGGAAGGTCGCAATGCCTTGAGTTTCCGGCCGTATTATTTTTCTAAGGTGCCGCCAGAATCATGCTACTTTGACCTCAAAAGGTTTGAACATATTCCTGATTATTTTGTCCTTTGGAAGCATTTTGGCCCACATCACTATGGTTATGGTTTCGCCGCTGATGTTCATGTCCGTTGGGTGCAAATTAAAGGAGACGAAATCCGCTGGCGTCTTCCCCTTAGTCGAAATTGTAGATGTATTCATTATTTCATGTTCCAACCATCCCACCAGTTTGACCCTTTTCATGATATTGGACACAAAGCCTGGTATGAGCGGGCCTTCAAACCGTTGCAACCCTCTGATTTTTCCTTACGGTTTCCACCTCATCTTGAATATTATGAAGAGTAGGGAAATAAAAATGTCGAATGTCAAACAAATACCCAAAAACTACAAATATATTGTTGAAACCTGTTTGGAAATAACTCCGGATCGTCTGGATAGGTATAAAGAGACCATTGTCGCAAGACTGGACTCTGCTTATCATGTAATGACCTCTGTAGAAACAACGGCTGTCAACCGCGATCTTTTTGGGATTAATCAATGTGTGCATTTAGCCAGCAGTATTGTGCTGTTGGACCGCACTTCAGAGACTTCAGGGGTGCCAGACGCACTTAAAAAGGCTATCGACGATATGCGGAACACATTTCCCGATAATGATCCGACAACCGTGCTCACAATGGCTACTCTGTACTATCTTCTTACCGATTACGCGCAGCAAAATTTGAATCAGGAGCAGATGGAAAGAAATTCCAAATGTATTCGCGAGCATCTTGATGCCGTGAACTGGTTGGTTGGGTTGAAAGTCATGAAGAAACTTGAAATGGTACCGCTTTAATAGAAAAACCTGGAGCAGAAAGTATGAATCGTTTATATTTTTCCAGTGCAAGTTCAATGTTTGTGTTTAATTGCTGCTCCTTTCCCCATGATCTCCCTTTCATCACTTATGGTGTTCTTTCGTTTCTTGATGGTCGATAACAAGAATGAGGCAGGATGCCGACCCCACGCTATTACAGTGCTTTATATAACTGCATCGTCGAGTCCTATACGTCGGTCGAAGAATTGATGCGGCTCTGCCACCAACTTGAGTTAGGGGAGCCGATGGTGCGTCTGGTTCGGCAAAATACAGTTGGCGAGACGGCAAAATCATTGATCAATTATTGCCAATACCAGGGATTAACGCGAGAATTAATCCGTCTCGTTGTCAAGAAAGCTTCACCTGAACAACGTGAGGAACTTCGCTATTCTTTTGAGAAGGCAGGACAAATTGCTGTCAATATTACTCCCGATCTACGGGAGTTTATAGTCAAGTACCGAGATTTCGTTCTAGAATACAAGGGAAAATTCCTTCATGATATTGCCAGTGGCGACAATATGTGTCGAGTCTACGTAGACCTGGCTAATACACTGGATCAATGCAGGTACCATGTCGTTGTACTCGGAGATCCTGCTTGTACAAATGTCAATTCCTCTCTCTTTCAAATTGAACATTACTGCGCATTCTTCTGGGATTTACCTACTTACTTTTTGTTGCGAGAAGACTACGAAAAGGAATGGCGTTCTAGGATTTTTCCGATGAGGGTGCCTCCTAAACCGAAGTTACATGTTCAGGACATACCTAAATTACGTGACACACACAATTTAGCCGAGGGTGGCATTTTACTTTACAGCAACGATCTGGATATGCAAGTAGGGTTTAGGGACTTGTTTGACATACTGTGGCAACGTATCGTCGAGATACTGCCCCCTCCAGAAGATGCTCGAGAGCGATGTAAGTCAACTATTGTAAGATTTGAAGAAAAACCCGGAACTATTGTGGGAACAGGCTTCATAGTGTCAACGCAGGATGGAGAGATTTATGCAATTACCTGTGCTCACGTTATTAAGGACCTGGGGAAAAAATTGGGGGACGTGATTGAATTAAATCATTTTAAGCAAGACATCAAGCCTCTCAAGGGGAAAGTGCGATGGCTTCAAACCAGGGATATTCCCCCAGATTGTTGGTGTGCGGATGAAGATGTATCAATCTTAGAGTTAAAACCCCCGCTATCTGATAAGATACCCGCTCTTCCCCTTACAGAGCGTTCACGATTTTGCGGCAAGGAAGATTGTTTTTGTTTTGGTTACCCAAAAACTAAAGGTATCTATGGTGCTCTTATAGATCACATTTCGTGGGGCGGAGTGGTAAGTGATGGATATGAATTGCTTAAGCAAAATGGCGAAGAAAAGATAGCGCCGGGCGTAAGTGGCGCGCCACTCTGTGATAGCCAGGGTGAGGTTTTAGGACTGATCCGCGCAATGGGAGATCCACGAGCAAAAGAGGTAGAAGCTTACCTTATTCCTACACGCTATATCCTTGACGCTATCTCACATCTCAAGAACTGACTATATGAGGTGAAAAATGAGTCGTTTTATTGCAATCGAAACACCCGGAGGCCCAATTCGGGCTGAGATCGAAGAAACACCTGGTTCTGCAGGTGTCCAATTAACATCTTTCGGAACCAAAACACTAGAATCATTTGAAGAGACTGTGAATGCTTTCAAAAAAAACGCTCAATATCTACTGAATGCGCTTCAGGAATTAGGCCCTGAAGAAGTGGAAGTATCATTTGGCATTAAGGTCGGTGCCGAAGCTGGAATACCCTTCTTTGGGCTGGCTAAGGCCAGTGGCGAGGGCAGTTACACAGTCACCTATAAGTGGAAATCAACAGAATCAGAATCTAAGTCTCAGTAGATCGAAATTTAGACTTTGGCTACCGGGCACTTTTCGCGATTCTATGCCTGAGTGTGCCAACAGCGGCTCTTGCGATTGAAGTCGAGCTTGAGAGGTGTTTTTTTTCCGTTGCGGGCTTGATCCGCAACGAAACAACCCAGCCCAGAGAACCTCTGGGCTGGGTTGTTTGAGCTATACCAACATGGCCGGAGACCGAACAGAGTAGTTAATAGGCTATGGTGTGGTCGGGGTGGCCATGGCTTCGACGGGTGTCTCCAGGAAGTCCGCGCGGACGTTTTCGGTCAGTGAGCTGACGCTGTATTCCGATGCTGCCACGTAATACTCCGAGTCGGAGTATTTGATGACGTAGCTGTTGTCGGTGGCGTCTTTCGCGCCGATGAGCAGCATATAGGTCGCGCCGGCGGTCTTGATCGTGACGGTTGCCAGCGGCGCATCCAAACCGTATTCTGACTTGGCCGTCTTACCAAGCGGCTTCTGGATGGTCATACGGGTTACTTTGCTGACGATGGCGTTGGTCTTGCCGGCGGACGAGACTTCGGTAGCAGCGAGGTCGGCCAACTGCCAGTTCTCGCCGGATTTAGTCAGGGTGAACGTCCCGTTGGCGTTTTGCAGGACCACTTCGGTCAACGTCGTCTGGTCAAGCTGATAGTAGCTCGTGTCAATCCAAGAATTGGCGGTGGCGTTCAGTTCCCAGGTAGAGAGTTCCGTCGTCAGATAGGTCTCTGCTTTGCCGCCGACGCGGAAGTGGGTGGCCGTATACCGGGGCGCAGAGCCTAGATACAGCGTGTAGCTTTTGCCGCCGCTCGTCGTGATATCCACGCGCCGCACAAAGGCGTCATCGGCGACTTGCAACTGCTTGTGACTCGCGGCGGTTTGGGCCACCAGGCTCGTGTCGGTCAGCTTGGTCAACTTTTCCAGCAGGGAAGTGACAGTTTCCGCCTTCACCGGATAGGCGTCGGCGTCGGCCAGTCCCCACGTCTCGCCCTCTTTCTGCAATTGGATGCTTTGCTGCTGGTCATCGGTGATCGTCAAGGTGACGACATCCTCGGGTTTGAGGTCCGGGAAGACGGTCTGACCGGCGCCGCCCTTGGTCGTGCGCGGCCATAGTATCACCGCGCTCAGGATAATTTGGACAATCAGGATGGCTGCTAAAACTTGTTGATGGCGTTTCATAGCCTCACTCCTTCACAGACTCGGTTGGGATGAGTTCCAGCGGCTCTTCGTTGCGGCGGTAGGTGTGGGAGACGACGCCGATCACCACCAGGGAAATCAGGGCCAGGCCGTAGTTCAGATAGACCCAGAACGATTCCTGTCCTTCCACATCGTTGAGCACGCGCGCGCTGGCGCCACGAGTACGGATGTTGAGCAGCTCGGTGTCTTCAGTGGCCCAGGCCACAGCGTTTTGGACCAACTTGAGCGTGTTGAGATACCGCTCGCCGCTGAGCGTAGTCGAAATCTCGAACACAAGATCGTCCAGAAATTCTACGCTGCCGACGACGATCAGGCGCGCCGTCTCCGGCGAACTTTCGATGGTGTCGCCGATGGTAGTCGGCGCAGCTTCCGGGGTGGGCGTTGCATCGGCGGCGGTTGGGCCTTCGGCAGCTTCAAACGGCGAAGCTTTGCCTTTGAAGTAGCTCTCGAACACGCCCTGAATGGCGACGGCGACGGTGTACGGCTGTTGCGCCGCCCCCACCGGGAAGCCGTACTCAGGGTATTGGGTCGTGTCCGGCAGGATGTTGCCGTCGGTCACAGTCCACGCCTTGTCGGAAGATTTCAAGAGCGCGGTGACCTGGCGATTGGCGTTCTTGGCGGCGTCCACTACAACGGGCGACGCCCAGTTCACCGTTACCGCCGGGAGGTTGGCGACGATAGCGCTGTCCTCCGCCATACCATCAGTGCGGACATCCAGGAAGAAGGGGTAATTGAGGGGTTGGATTTCTTGCACCTGGAAATTGCCCACCTGCCGTGTAACCGGCATGGGGAACGGCTCATTCTGCGGATCGAGAATCAAGGACTGTTCGACCGTGACGCCATAATGCGCCAGCATCGTCTGCAACGATTCGGCCAGCGGCCGGGCGGCCAGCCCGCCGGTATACTGGTCGAGCGTGAGGGCGTAATTGCCGGCCGCCACCAGCACCGAACCGCCGCGCATCAGGTATTGGTCCACCGCATAGCGCATCTTGTCGTCCAGGTTTTCCGGCCCAATGACGATCAGAATGTTAACGTCGGCCGGGACCGCGCCGGTGCTCAGGTCAATGTCGCGCACTTCATATTCCTCGCTCAGCGCGGCGCGGACCTTGTCCCAGGAAGCCAGCGGCTGCTGCGTCTGGCCGTAGATGTCCTGCGTGGGCGTCGCCGGCGGCGTCCAGATGCCCACCACTTGCAAGAAGCCCGTCGAAGATCGTTTGAGAGCCGACTCGATGGCGGTGCGCACGTCGCTCTCGCTCACCGTGCCGGAAGGATAGATGACCTGACCCTTCGTGCCGATCTGCATCACCATGTGCAGGTAGTACACATCACTGGAAAACAGCGACACGGCGTAGGGCTGAATCTGGTAGGTATCGTAGAGTTGCTGCGGCGTCATCGGACTGTCGGCGGCGGTGGGGTCTACGATGGTATAGGTGAATTTGCCGTTAGATTGATTGGCGATATCCTGCACGACTTTCTCGATGGTGGCGGACGCCTCCGCGAGTTCGGCCGGCAGCGTCTTGGGGGTCAAGAAGATGGTCAGTTTGACCGGATCGCTGAACGAAGCCAGCACGCTATCCAGGCTTTGGAAGCCGTAAACCACTTTTTTGATGGTGCGGGTCAGGTCGTATTCCAGGTTTTTCAATTCCACATCGAACGAGCCGTCGCTGTTGGATTGAACGCTGATGAGGTCCTGGAAGGAGAGCGTGGTGCTTTGGTCGCCATACTGAATCAACAGGTCAAAGTACGAGTTGATCACGGAGGCTTCGTAGCGCCCTGTCACCTGAAAGGGCGTGGGCTGGATGCCGTAGACCTGATTGGCTTCGGCTTCCTTGTCCGGGTCCTTGGCGGGATCAATGATTTCCACTTTGACTTTGCCGCCTCCCGCGTTTTCGTATTCCATCAGCATATCTTGCACGATGGGGGCCAACGGTGCGAGTTTGGGGTGCGTCTTTTCGCTGAAGTAGCCCCGGATGGTGAGCGGTTCTTGCAGGCCGCTGAGGAGGTTGCGCGTGGTGCGGGAAAGTGTGTACTCGTGATCCTGCGTCATGTCCACCCGGAAACCGCGCAGCGGATACGCCCACACGTTGACGACGACCAGATTCAGGATGACGAGGATCGAGGTGATGCTGATGCTCTGCTTGACGAACCAACCCGGCGTGATCGTGCTCCAGCGCTTCGTTTTGAGCGCGAGCACGTTGAGCGTGAGGAAAATCCCGGCCAGCGAAAGGTAATACATCAGATCGCGCAGATCAATGACGCCGCGCTGGATGCTGTCGAAGCGGCTGCCGGCGCCAATCGCGCGCAGAATATTCCCCATCGTGTTCCCGGTGAAGTCGGTCATGGCCGTGGATCCCACCAGTTGGAAGAGCGCGCAGAGGGTGATAGTGGAGATCAGGGCGACAATCTGGTTGTCGGTGAGCGATGAGACGAACAGGCCGATGGCGGCATACGCGGCGGCCAGCAGCAGCGTCGCCAGATAGCCTCCGATCACGGGTCCCCAGTCCAGGTTGCCGAGGATTTCGACGGTGATGGGCAGGAAGATCGTCAGTCCCAGGGCAAAGGCCACGAGCGCAAGCACGGCCAGGAACTTCCCGATCACCAGGTAAACGGTGGAGACGGGCAGGGTGAGGAGGATTTCCATCGTGCCGGAGCGTTGCTCCTCGCTCCATTGCCGCATCGTCAGGGCGGACGTGAGCAGGATCATCAGGAGGGGCGCCCAGTGGAACAGCGGGCGCACGTCGGCAATGCCGCGCGCGAAGAAGGTGTCTACCCAGAAGAACGAAGTGATCGTGGTGAACAGGAAGACGCCGATGAACATGAAGGCGATGGGCGAGCCAAAATAGCTCCGTAACTCTTTGCGGGTGATGCTCAAGGCCTGGTTCATGCGGCCACCTCCCCGGCGGTTGCCAGTTCATTGAAGACGGTTTCCAGGGTGCGGGTGTCGCGGCGCAGCTCGCGGACGGGCCAATCGTGGGCGCGCGCCAGGTCGTAGATGGCCGGCCCCATTCCGGCGCCGCTTTCCGACTTCCCGAAGATGCGGTAAGCGGGGAATCCGTCGGCGCTGGTGAACGTCTCGACGTCGCGGGCCTGCTCCAGCTCGCGCAAAGCGCCGACCACGTCCGGCAGAGCCTTTTCCAGCACCAGCACGGCATTGGCCGTCTCCGCCAGCTCGGAAAGGCGCGCGTCCGCCTTCACCTGCCCGTTGATGAGGATGATGGCGCGGTCGCACAGTGCCTCGACTTCCGACAGGATGTGCGTCGAGAAGAGGATCGTGCTGTGGCGCGCGAGGCGGCGGATCAAATGGCGGATTTCGACGATCTGCGTCGGGTCCAGGCCCACCGTCGGCTCATCAAAAATCAGCAGCTTGGGCTGGTGCAGAATCGCCTGCGCCAGTCCCACCCGCTGCCGGAAGCCCTTGCTCAACTGGCCGATAGGCCGGGTGAGGTGGGCTTGCAAGCCGGTGGCATACACGGCGGACGACAGGGCCGCCAATTGTTCGCTCGCGGGAATCTGACGCAGTTCAGCCATCATCATGAGATACGCCTGTACCGTCAATTCGGGGTAGAGCGGGGCGGTTTCCGGCAGATAGCCGATCTGCGCCTGGACTTCTCGTGGTTTTTCCAGGACATCCAGGCCGTTGACGTGGACGGCGCCGCCGTCAGGTTGCAGGTAGCCGGTGAGAATCTTGATGATGGTGGTCTTCCCGGCGCCATTAGGACCGAGCAGACCGACGATCTCCCCGTCGGCGATGCTGAACGTCACGTCGCGGAGCGCCTGGATGGCGCCGTAGGACTTAGACAATTCGCTGACATCAATCATAAATAGCTCCTTCCAAAAGATTATGAAACGTGAAACGTGAAGCGTGAAATGGGACTTTCGCCAGAGTGACTTTAACACATATCCGGCAGGGTGTCTTTAAAGAGGTTTCAACGCAACCTTAAGAGAAGTTTAAGAACAATGTATTGGTGTGTATTTTTGGACGTGCGAAGTACGTCCAAAAATACCTCTCTTTTAAAACAAAATAGGGCGGACTGATCGTCCGCCCTATGAGGTGACTGGAGGTTATTGCGCTTTGATCGTGATTTTCTTGGCCGTTTTGCCGGTTTCCACTTTCGGCAGCGTGATGGTCAGGACGCCCTTGTTGAAGCTGGCCGCCACTTTGTCGCCGTTGACCTCAGCGGGGAGTGTCACACTGCGGTGGAAGGCCCCGTAAGACCGTTCGATGCGATGGTAGTTCTTGTCCTTCTCTTCGCGTTCCTCTTTCTTCTCGCCGCTGATGGTGAGCACGTCGCCAGACAGGGTGACTTCGATGTCTTTCTCGGTCATGCCGGGCAGTTCGGCGGAAACCTGGATGTCCTTGTCCGTTTCGACGATGTCCACGCTGGGGTTGAAGCTTCCCGCGCTCTCGCCGAACCACTCAGGCGCGAGTCCAAAGCTGCGGCCAAAGAATTCGTCGAACAGCCGGTTCATGTCGTGCTGAAACACATCTATCGGTTGAGCGCTCTCGCGCTGCACCGGCACTTTCTTCTCACGTTTCCAGGGAATCAAATTCGTAATGCTCATCGTTCACCTCCTGAAACTAGGGAGTAGGAAGTAGGGAGTAGGGGGAATGCTCTCCTATTTCCTAACTCCTAACTCCTAACTCTTATGCCCCCTTGACAGCAATCTTCCGCGACGCGGGACTGGCCTTCGGCAGGAGCAGGCGCAGGATGCCATCTTTCACCGTTGCTTCGATCTTTTCCTGATCGATCTCGTTGGAGAGCGTGAAGCGGCGCTGATAGTCTCCTATCCGGTATTCGGCATACGCCAGGCTGTAGCCTTCCGGCTGTTGCGGCTTGACATAACCGTTCAGGGTCAACACATTCTTCTCCAACACAATGTCCACCGAGTTCTCGTCCACGCCGGGCATATCGCAGACGATGGTGATGCCAGCGTCGGTTTCGTAAATGTCCACGCGCGGGACGAAGGCGACGCCCGAACGGGTGCGTTCCGCGTCACTTTGTTCCACTTCCTGCTTTTGCGTTTCCTCAACCTGTAAAGTCTTTTCCTCTGCCATAGTTCACCTCCATTAGTTCGTTAAGTCTTAGGACACGTCAGTTCGTTTTTTCATCAGCAGATTTAGCGGATCAAGCAGATTTTTAATGTTTAGATTCATAATCTGCTAAATCTGCTTAATCTGCTGACAGAAATAGCGAATCTTAACGTGCGTCAGTTGGTCATTACCCAATCTTGATGGCGATCTTCTTCGGCTTGGTCGCCTCAGCGCGTGGCAACGAGATATGCAGCACGCCCTTATCGAAGGTGGCCTCCACCTTGCCCGGCTCGATCTCGAACGGCAGTTGCAACGACCGCTGGAACTTGCCGCAGCCCCGTTCGCGCCGATGATAGGTGGCGTTCTCCGCCACTTCCTCCGGTTCGCGGGCGCCGGTGATGGTCAGGGTGTCCCCGACGATGGACAGGTCAATGTTGTCAGGATTGCATCCCGGCAGCTCGGCGGTAACGACGACACCGTTCTCGTTAGTCCAGACATTCATTGCCGGATAGGCCGGCGCCGGCCGCACCACGGAAGGGAAGTTGGCGAAAACTCGGTTCATCTCTTGCCGCAGTCGCTCCATTTCGGGAGCCTGTGCCCACATATTAAAGAATGGATCTCGGTACATACTATCTCTCCTTTCTTTAGGTTAGTGATTTTGCATCCAGCCCCTGTTTTGTTGGTGATGGGCTGTTTGCTTGTTACACCCACACTATAGCGAAATTGCATTAGAATAACATTAACGAAGCCTTAGAACTGCATTAGAATTTGTCGGTGGTGTAGTCAGTAGAGAACGACACGGTCTAATGTACACGGCGGCGACTCAAAGGAGTCGCCGCCGTGTAGGTGAACTGTGGCGGAGAGGGTGTAGACAAGCAAAGAGTTATGGTTCTGCTTCTATGTCAAAAGTGGAAGGTGTAAATCCAGTTTTTTCAAACCACATCATACCTTCCTGAACAAGGGTTAACTGTATCTTGTATTTCCCAGCTTTCGGAGGCGTTTTAACATGGACGTCTATCGCTAAACTTTCTCCAGGAGCTATTCCGTTTCCATTATGGCCCAGGGGAGTGCGTTCGCCATCGAATACTAAGATGGTCCCACCTTCATCCAGCCAATGATACGAAATTCTTACCGGATACCGGCCCTCTCCCCAATAGGTAGTGGAATCATTATGTATTCTCGCAGGAATCATGATATGACTATTTACTTTGACAACTGATGGAAGATCCAATACCTCAATTCTGCCTTGCGTGTTGACTTTACACACGGCTTTGTCTGGTAGTAGTTTTGGATTTCTCCAACCCTGCACACCATCAACCGGCACATTGACCTGATCCCCAATGCTCAAAATAGCCGGCCTTTCAATTTCTAAGATCCATCCTGCCTTAGTCAAGACATCAAGTAGTGCTCCTTCAATTTGTCTTGAATGTGTCCCTATGAGTAAATAGGCAACGGTTTTTGTTATGTAGTCTATGGCCTGGGGGATGAGTTCGAGTTCACCACCCTGGATATCAACGTGCAGAAGATCAATTCTACCTAGTTTCTCGCCCACTTCGTTGAGAGGGATTTGAGCCAGTTTTGTATATTTCCCAGATTTGATGAGCCGTTCAGCATCAGCCCTACGGACATTGAACAGGGGGGTTTCAGCCCATGAGGATCCGGGGCGATCCTGTATTGGGAACAACGCAACTCCCGGTTTTGCCGTGGCGATTCCATAGTACACTTTATATTCTGTTGGGGTAAGTCCATTTACTGTCAATGTGTCATTCGCAAGTTGCACATGCCCTTTGTCGCCTTCAATTCCATATAGATGGACTTGTTTGCCTTGCTTTTTTGCAATGACTCCCGTAATATTCATCCAGCAGCCCCAGCCACACCCTAATTCAATCATAGTGAAAGAGTCGCCGGACAACTCGACAGCTCTGATCGCGGCACCAAATTCTGCAATATCGGCATGCCAGTTGGCCGGGATCGGCACATCTTCAACCGATCCGGCTTTGTCTTTTAGAACATCTGGAAGGAATTCTGGTTTGATTAAAACTCCAAAGGCGTTTTTGAAATACCCCGGGGATGCGGTCAGGTCTTTGAGGGCGTTTTTCTCAATTAAATATACAGGGTCAAACGCTGAACTGTAAAAATAGAACCTGTCACTTTCTGCCGGCATTTTTCTCGACATATTACTTTCTCCAAATCCTGAGGATCACCATAATTCAAACGTAGTTTTAGCGTGTGCGCATCTTTCCGCCATAACTTTTGCCTCAACCTGAATGATTATAAGTCATCTCTATTCGCAGGTCAATGATTCAATGGCGCGCCGGTTCTATTTGTAGATTGGGGATTAGGGATTGGGACAGCCCAATCCCT
>DAOUGD010000193.1:0-18371 GCA_034429475.1 Anaerolineae bacterium | reverse complement strand
CCGGAAGTCCTGGCGGACTTCCGGCCTGCGCGTCAATGATGGGTCAGATTTCCCGCGATTCCACGTCAATCACATCATCGTCGGTCCATTCTTCTTCGTCAAACACCGCATCCTCATCGGCGACCATAACTTCCGTCTCCGGGTCGATTCCTACCAGGTAAGTAAATCCCGCCGGCCCCAGGCGGCGCGTCAAATGCGCCATAATCCGTTCCACATTGTCGTAAGGCCCGGATACAAAAAATGGTTTTCCCTCAAGGCCTCCGACAGCAATCGTAGGGACGAGAGCGTCCGGCTCAGCGTCGCGCAGCAAAATGGAGGCGTCCCAGTAATCCCGGTGTGGACTAAATCCCAGGCTGGCGCCATACTCCAGCCCGGCCTTCACAATCGCTGCGGCCAAATCAAAATCCACCTGCACCATATCCTGGGTTTGTTTGACATTGTCCAACAATTCCCGATGGAAATTCGCTATGGAAGGGAAGTCCGCCGCATGAGCATTCTTCACCCCCAAACATGCACGATCCACCAGGTACAACCCCACACAAACCTCACCCGTGGCCGGATTGCGTCGCGCCACCAAGACCTGATTGAGTTGGGTGGCATCCTGCCACGTCTTATTGACCCAACATTCCGCCACCGGCCAGTGCAGCGATGCCGTCAACAAACCGCGCCGGCTGCGTGGCGCTGCCTGCCGCGCCACCTCCTTGCGTTTCTCCTTGCGCTTGGCTTCGTGCTTCGCGCGCTTCTGTTCTCTTCGATTCGGCATATCCTTCTCCTCAGTCCTCAGTCCTCAGTCCTCAGTCCTAACCCGCCAACCGCTGCAACTGCTCGCGCACCTGCGCGGCTTCGGCTTCCATATCGGCCAACCGTTGACGCTCACCTTCCACCACGTGAGCTGGCGCTTTCTGCGCGAAGTCGCCGGCCAGCCGCCCCCGACTGCCGGCGATGCGTCCTTCCAGTCCATCGAGCGCCTTCTGCAAACGCGCGCGTTCCGCGTCAAGGTCCACCAGCCCGGCCAACGGCAGGTACGCCGCCGCGTCGCCCACCACCACCGACGCCGACTGCGCCAGCGGTTCTGCGCTCGCCACGATGTCCAGCCGGTCGCCGTCCACGCGGGCCAGCAGCGCGAACATGTCGCGGCGGGATTCCAACGCCGCCGCCGCCGCCCCCGCCGCCACCGTCGCCGCGATGCGCTTGCCGGGTTCCACGTTGTACTCGGCGCGCACGTTGCGGATGCCGCGCACCAGCTCCATCAGCAACGCCATCTGCGCTTCCGCGGCGTCATCCAGATAAGCCGTATCCGCCTGCGGCCACGGTGCGATGATGAGCGCGTCGCTGCTGCGGGCGGATGGCGGCAAGGCCTGCCAGATCGCCTCGGTGACGAAGGGCATGAAGGGGTGCAGCAGGCGCAGCGCCGTCTCCAACACGGTGAGCAACACCGCGCACGGCGCCGCTTTGTCGCCGACCGCGCCGTGGAGGCGCACCTTCGCCGCCTCGATGTACCAATCGCAGAATTCGTCCCACAGGAAGTCGCGCACGCGCCGCCCGGCCTCGCCGTACTGGTGATCCTCCATCAGCAGGAACACGTCGCCGGTGAGACGATGCAGGCGGCTGAGAATCCAGCGGTCTTCCAGTTCCAACTTGAGGCCGGCCAGATTCCCCAGGCCGCTCAGGTCGGCGTCCGCCACGTTCATCAGGATGAAGCGCGTGACCTGCCACAGCTTGTTGGCGAAGTTGCGCGCCCCTTCCAGCCGGCGCGGGTCGAGGTTCATGTCGTTGCCCGGCGACGAGGACGTGGTGAGCGTGTAGCGCAGCGCGTCCGTGCCGTATTCTTCAATGATGTAGAGCGGGTCGTACTTCCAGGCATCCGGCATGGACTTACTGATCTTCTCGCCGTGCTCGTTGCGGATCAGACCGTGCAGGTAGACGGTGTGATACGGCGCTTTGCCGAGCAGCGCCAGCGAAAGCATCGTCTCACGCGCCACCCAGAAGAAGAGGATGTCGTAGCCGGTTTCGCGCATGTCGGTGGGGAAGAAGCGCGCCATGTCGGGCGTCTCCTCCGGCCAGCCGAGCGTGGAGAACGGCCACAAACCCGACGAGAACCACGTGTCCAGCACGTCCTCATCCTGTACAATGTAAGTGCTGCCGCACTTGGGACAGCGCGTGGGGTCTTCCACTGCGCTCCAGACGGCGTCACAGTCCTGGCAGTACCACACCGGAATGCGGTGTCCCCACCAAAGTTGGCGGCTGATGCACCAGTCGCGGATGTTCTCCATCCAGTGGAACCAGGTTTTCTCGAAACGTTCCGGGATGATGCGCATCGTTCCGTCGCGCACCACCTGAATCGCCTGTTCGGCCATCGTCTGAGTGCGGACGAACCACTGCGTGCTGATGCGCGGCTCGATGACGGTGTCGCAGCGCTGGCAGTGACCGACGGTGTGATGATACGGCGTCACTTTGACCAGCAGCCCTTCCTTCTCGAAGTCGGCGACGACGGCTTTACGACATTCATACCGCTCCAACCCGGCGTAAGGGCCGGCCTGCGCGTTCATTATGCCGGTCGTCGTCATCACATCAATCTGCGGCAGATGGTGACGCATCCCGGTCTCATAGTCGGTCGGATCGTGCGCCGGCGTGACTTTCACCGCGCCCGTGCCAAATTCCGGCTCCACGGATTCATCCGCCACGACGGGGATTTCGCGCCCCAGGGCGGGCAGCACGGCCAGCTTCCCCACCAGCGCGGCCCAGCGGGCGTCGGTCGGATGGACGGCCACGCCGCTGTCGCCCAGGATCGTCTCCGGGCGCGTCGTCGCCATTTCGATGAAGGCGGTCGCGCCCTCAGCCCAGCGCCCGCTGCCCCAGGGATGCTGCGGCCCCTGCCAGTCGGCGTTCTTGATCGGATAGCGGATCGTCCACAGGTGACTATCGTGCTCGGTCGGCTCCACCTCCAGGTCGGAGATGGCCGACGCGCAGCGCGGGCACCAGTTGACCATGTACGGCCCGCGATAGATCAGGCCGCGCTCAAAGAGCGTGTGAAACGCGACGCGCACAGCGTGGCTCAGAGTCTCGTCCAGCGTGAAGCGCTCGCGCTCCCAATCGCACGAGATACCGAGCTGCCGATGCTGGTTGGTGATGCGACTGTGCGTCTTCTCTTTCCACGTCCAGCATTGCTCGATGAACTTGTCGCGGCCCAGATCGTGGCGGGTGACGCCCTCCTTGCCCAACTCTCGTTCGACGACGTTCTGCGTGGCGATGCCCGCATGATCAGAGCCGGGCAGGAACAGCGCCGCGTAGCCGCGCATCCGGTAGTAGCGCGTCATCAGGTCTTCGAGCGCCGCCGTCATCGCGTGGCCCAGGTGCAGGATGCCGGTCACGTTGGGCGGCGGCATCGTGATGCAGAAGCGCGGCCCGTCAGCGTCCGCGCGCCCGTGCGCCAGGAGCGTTTCCGGCTTAAAATAGCCTTCGGCTTCCCACCAGTGATAAAGGCGTTCTTCGTGTTCTTTTGGATTGTAGGTTTTGGATAGTTCGGTCATGATTTAAAAATCCCCTCAGTTAGATTTACTCTTCCAATACATCGCATGGCGGATGCCAGCCGGCTGAGACCCACAACCGCCGGGCCAGCACCACATCAGGGTGATTCATATTAAGTGCAGCCACGGTAGCCCGGCCTTTTGCGGTCTTACCAAGAATGGAAACACCACCCTCAATCCACATAAAATGCTCCTGCCAAACTTCAGTCCGTGGATTGAACAGCGACGTCGTCTCGCCGGTTTCAGGGTCAATTGCCGTAAGCCGATCCGCTTTATGGCTATTGCACATAGGGCACGCCAAAGTCAGGTTCGATTCTTCGTGGGTACCGCCCTGGGCTTGAGGTAGGATGTGATCAATTTCCAACAACGGCCCAATCACTTTTTGCGATGTGAGGCAGTAGCTGCACCGATACTTTGAAGCTTCGGCCACCCGCTGCCGTACTTCTTCCGAAATTCGCGCCTCGCCGACGGTCATAGGAATGGAGCAAATTGTGTTGAATCTGAAACATCATAGCCCCGGCGCTTAAGCAACACGGCAGCTTGTGCTCTCACCAGGATGGTCTCACGATAAAGGGCAAGGAGCGCCTGCTCTTCAGATTGCTCTTCAGCGGTTAGCCCCTCGCGTTGTTGCTTATCATGGAGCGTCGCCAGACGGTCTCTTTGTTCCGGCGTCATCGTTGCGCGCGCCGCCTGCCACAACGCCGCATCACTAAGATAGGCCATCTGTGCTAGAGCCGCGCGGGTTGTTGCCATCCCATCCACAGTCGCCGGAGCAGCCGCCACCACGATCTCTACCAACACTTCATTGAGTGAACGTCCCACTCGTTCCGCGGCCCGATGCACCTGTTGGTAGACGGTCTCCGGTAAATTCAAAGTAACTGCCTGGAAAGTCATTGTCACACCTCCAATGTTCCCCATTATATCAAAATCCCCGCCAGCGCCCCAACACTTCCTTCAGCCCCTCTTCCAG
The DNA here is from genome assembly GCA_034429475.1 of Anaerolineae bacterium. Taxonomy (GTDB): domain Bacteria; phylum Chloroflexota; class Anaerolineae; order B4-G1; family SLSP01; genus JAKQHY01. The sequence continues at coordinate 13,874 of DAOUGD010000193.1, read as the reverse complement.
ACTCACCTGCGGGCGGAAGCCCATCCCCAGCAATTTGGACGAGTCTACCGCATAGCTGATTTCGGTCAAGATGTCCTGATCGGTGTAGCGCACGGTGGCTTCCGGCACGAGTTGCTGCAAGATGGCGGCGATCTCGTTGGCGGAAGGGTTGAACATCACGGCGTTGAGAATCTCGCCTTCCGTCTGCGCCTCGGTCAGGCAGAAGCGCAGCACGGCTGAGGCGTCGCGGATGTGGATGAGCGGACGGATTTGCTCGCCGCTGCCGTGGATGACCATAGGCCGCCGCACGCCGACGAGGTAAGCCAGTTTGTTGGCGATGGCGTCGTAGCGCATGGCCGGCGCGCTGCCGAAGGTCGTCCCCAGACGCACAATCGTCGGCTTGAGTCCACGCGCCTGTCCCTGCAAAACCTCGCCCTCCGCGTGGCACTTGGAGACGGCGTAAGGGCCAACCGGACGGCAGCCGTCCGTCTCGACAAACACATTGCCCGGCCCATAGACGCTGGCCGAGCTGGCTTGAATCATCCGGTGTACGCCCGCGCCCAACGCGCAATCTACCACTGCCGCCGTCCCCCAGTGATTGACCTGCTTCGTCCACTCTGGGTGATCGAAACTCAGGGGCGTAGTGACAATCGCCGCCAGGTGAACCACCGCCGCCACATCCTGCATCGCCCGGCGCAGGTTCAGCCGATCCAGGATGTCACCCTCGATGAACTCATAATGCCCAGCGGGCGGTAAGTCCATCAGTGCATCCATGAACTTGTGCCGCAAGCTGTCGTAGATGCGCACCGTCATCCCCGCAAAGCGCGGGTCCGTCGCCAAATCCCGAATCAACTGCGAGCCAATGTACCCGGCCCCGCCCGTCACCAAAATCACCTTTCTATCGTCCATCGCCCCTCACCTCCGTCATTCACAATCCGTAATTCGTAATTCGTAATTCGTAATTCGTAATTTGCAATTCGTAATTCGTCACCTAGTCTCCCCCTCTCCCCCTCTCCCCCGCTCCTTGTCAATCATCGCCGTCCAATCCAGGTGCAGACCACACTCCTTCTTGTCCGTGCCGGCCCAGCGGCCGGCGCGTTCGTCCTCACCGAAGACGACCGGGCGCGTACAGGGCGCGCAGCCGATGCTCTTATAGCCCATCCGGGTCAACGGATGTTCCGGCAGAGCGTGCGCCGCGCGGTAAGCAACGACATCCGCCTTCGTCCAATTCAGCATCGGATGAATCTCCACCAGGCCGTTGCTTTTCCGCTGCAAAACCTGCATCGCCTGCCGGTTGACCGTCTGATCGCGGCGCACGCCCGAAATCCAGCCGCGCATCCGCGCCATCACCCACTCCATCGGCTGCACCTTATTGATGTAGCAGCACAAATCCGGGTCGCGGCGATACAACGGCTCGCCGTGCTCGTCAATCAACTCGCTCTGCGTCACCGTCGGGCGGATCGCCTGGATGTTGAGGCCATACTGCGCCTGCAACTGGTCGCGGAAGGTCAACGTTTCGGGGAAGTGGAAGCCCGTGTCAATGAAGATGACCGGCATCTCCGGGCACACGCGCGAGATGAGATGCAGCAGCGGCACGCTCTGCGTCTGAAAAGACGACGTGGCCGCCACGTCCGGCGCAAACGTCTCCCACGCCCAGCGCAGAATGTCCTCCGCCGAGGCGGTTTCCAGGCGGGCGTTGAGCGCATCAAGGTCTAATGCCGCGAGGAGGTCCGACATCTCTTTCCTCAAGCAATCTCCAATCGTCTCAAATCAATACAAGCGCCAACTTGGAGCAAAAAATCCATTCCCACAATGCCATCCAAAGGCAAGCCATACGCCATCGCCCCCACTTCTACTTCAAAGTTCTGTACCTGAAAATTGCCTATGGACAACTGATCTACATGTTTCGTAAACGCGAACTCCGATCCACCTACGCCTCGAATACGATGGATAGTATCGTGCAGTTCGAGGCATAAACCAATAGCGGCGAGTTTGTCCGTTGCAAAAATAGTCCCAGCAGAACCCGTGTCGAGCAACACATCATCCAGTTCTATTGTCTGCCCGTGATAAACTATCCGCGCGGAGATGTAAGGCAACCCGCCACGCAGCTTTATCTCCATGCCTTACAAACTCCTGATTCCCAACCACTGACGTTCTTCAATTTCCAGAATCTTCCGATCTGTATGAAAAACATACAACTCACGCTCTGGTGATTCTTGATGGAGTTGTCCATAGACTTGCATCGCAATTTTAGAGTCAGGGAATGTATTCACGACAGAGATTGCATCCAAAACACGTTTTCCTTGATCGGAATGGGCCTTAATGGCTTCTATTAACAACCATTGTGAAGGATAATGCTGACGCACCTCTTCCCATATCATTGTTGTACCTCCTATTCCTGCACCGTCACCCACACCGCGCCCGGCAACGCGCCCGCGTTCAAGCCACTTGGCGCAGCATCCACTATTTCGATCTGCCGCGCACGGGTGATGCTGATCAGGTCGGGGATGGCGGAATCCAGCAGCACCCGCGTCTCCCCCTCCGCGGCCAGAGTGAGCAAGGGGATTTCCGCCCCCAGCGACAATCCGTGCTCGCTCTTGTAGCGCCGCGCCTGCGTGGTGATCTCCACCAGTGTCTCGCCGAAGGCTTCGGCGGCATCGTCCACAAAGCGAGCGTCCACTTCCGGCCAGCGCGCGCGATGAATGGAGACGGCCCCCTCCTGCGCCGCAAACAACGCCTGATAAAGCTCCTCCGTCACATGCGGCAGGAATGGCGCGAGGAGTTTCAAGACGGTCAGCAATACATGCGTCAAAGCAAAACGCGCCCCCGCACTGACGGTCGTATTCTCATTATACAACCGCAGTTTTGCCATCTCCAGGTAATTATCCGCCAGATCGCGCCAGAAGAAAATTTCGATCTCGCTCTTGGCGGCGGCATAATCGTACGCCTCGAACAGCGCCGTCACGCGGGCAATGAGCCGCTGTGTACGCGCGAGAATCCAGCGGTCAGCCGGCGTACCCCCCTCTATCCCCCCTGGCAGGGGGGACAAAGGGGGGTCTATAAATCGCTCGCTGAACCGCGCCACGTTCCACAGTTTGGTGACGAGCTTCTCGCCCGTCTGAATCTTCTCCTCGCTGATGATCGCGTCCTTGCCGAAGCCGGTGCTGGACGCCCAATAGCGCACTGCGTCCGCCGAGTAGGTCTCGATCATCTCCAACGGCGGCATTGGCCCGCCGCCCTTGCTCTTGCTGATTTTGCCCGTCCCTTCGGGGGCCAGCCCCCAGCCGGAGATGCCGGCGTTGCGCCAGGGTACGGCGTCGAAGTGATACTGCGACTTGGCGATGGTGTAGAACGCCCAGGTGCGGATGATCTCGTGGGCCTGCGGGCGCAGCGAGAACGGGAACACCTTGGCGTACAGGCGCGGATTCGCCAGCCATTGCCCCACAATCTGCGGCGTCAGCGACGACGTGGCCCAGGTGTCCATCACGTCGCGCTCCGGCGTGAAGGACGTGCTGCCGCACGCGCAAGGATGCGATGGCGTATGCTCCGTAGGGTCTATAGGCAGCTCGTCCTCGTCGGCGGTGATGACCGCCCCGCAGACATCGCAGTACCACACCGGGAACGTCACGCCGAAATAGCGCTGGCGCGACAGGCACCAATCCCAATTGAGGTTTTCCACCCACTCGCGGTAGCGCGTCTCCATGTGAGAGGGATACCACGCCACCTGGGATCCGGCGTCCAGCAACTTCTCCTTGAAATCCAGCACGCGCACGAACCACTGGGACGCCACCACGTACTCCACCGGCGTGTCGCAGCGCTCGTGGACGCGCACGGACTGGTGGATGGGCCGCTGCGCCAGCAACTGCCCGGTCGCTTCCAGCGCCGCCACGATTTGCTTACGCGCCTCGCGGAGCGTCAGCCCGGCAAATTCGCCCGCCAGATCGGTCATCCGCCCGGCGCGGTCAATGGCGACACGCAACGGCAGATGATGCGTATACCACCACGCCACGTCGGTCACATCGCCGAAGGTGCAGCACATCACCGCGCCCGTGCCCTTCTCCGGGTCGGCGGCGGGATCGGGCAGAATCGGCACCCACTGGCCGAAGTGCGGGACCTGCGCCTGCTGCCCAATCAACGCCGTGAAGCGCGCGTCGTCCGGGTGGACGAAGACGGCGACGCAGGCCGGCAGCAACTCCGGGCGCGTCGTGGCGATTTCCAACGCGCCGCCATCGGTCAGCGCAAAGGCGAGCGTATAGAAGACGCTCTCGCGTTCCAAATCGGCGAGTTCCGCCTGGGCGATGGACGTCTGGCACTCCGGGCACCAGATCGCGGGCGCTTCCTGGCGATAGACCAGCCCCTTGCGGTAGAGGTCGAGGAACGAAAGCTGCGACGTGCGGCGGGAAAGGTCGTCAATCGTGCGGTACGAATAGCGCCAATCTATCGAAAGGCCCAACCGCTGCCACAGCTCGCGGTAATCGCCCTCGGCGCGCTCACTGACGGCAAGGCAACGCCGGATGAAGGCTTCGCGCCCCACATCGGCCGCGCGGACGCCCTCCCACTTTTCGACGAGGCGCTCGGTGGGCAGGCCGTTGTCGTCGTAGCCCATCGGATAGAAGACGTTGTAGCCGCGCATCCGCCAGAAACGCGCGACAAAGTCGGCGTGGCTGTAGGAATAGACGTGCCCCAGGTGCAGATGGCCGGACACGGTCGGCGGCGGCGTGTCAATCGAGTAGACCGGGCGCGATTCATCGTCCACGTCGAAGTGAAAAATGCCGTTGTCTTGCCAAAACGCCTGAAGGCGCGGCTCGGCCGTCTTGGGATCGTAACGTTTACTCAGTGCCATACCCATCACCTCCGCAGAATATAAATTTGCCTATCGCTTTTTCGCTAATCCGCTGATCCGCTGATCCGCTGATCCGCTTTTTCGCCAATTTAAACGCAAAAAGCCCATTCCGTCCAGGGACGAAATGAGCCTTCGTGGTACCACCCTGATTCACCGGCAACGCCGATGCACTCGGTCATCCGCCCACGTATTGTATGGAGGGATGCTCGCAATAACGGGCGAACCCGTAGGAGACTACTAACTTCGCCTCCTCAACTCCTGGGCGACTTCGGCGGGCAGCGCCTGTGGAAAGCTCGCAGCCGGTGGCTTTCCTCTCTGGGGAAGGCAGAAAACCTGCCTTCTTTACAGGGCTGATGGGGACATCCCCACCGCCTACTCCTCCCAATCGCCGTCTTTGGCAATGTGAAACCAGATAGGATTATAAAAGGTTCGAGGAGATTGTCAAATTTTTCTACTTTTCACAGTTGACAGGGTTTGAGCTAGATGTTAACATAAGAGTAAAGGGACTTTTTGTCCCACTGTTATTTCCTCATTGAAAGGAGACAATTATGAGCGTCGTCATCACCATTTCCAGACAATTAGGCAGCCGAGGTAGCTACATCGCCACGGCGGTTGCCAAGCGTCTCAATCTGCGCTATATTGACCGCGAAATCCTCAATCGCGCCGCCGAAATCGCCGGCTATCCCGACGAAGCTATGATCACCCAACTGGAAAACAAGGAAAAAGTCCCTGGGTTTCTGGATCGGTTTCTGGCGGCGATGAATTCGCTGCCGATGATTCCTACCATTGCCAGCGCCACGCTGCGCGAAGGGTATACCTACGATGAAAGGGTCGCCAATTTGATGTTGCAGGAAAACATTGGGCGCGACGAAGCTATGTTGCGCCGTCAGGTTGAACACGAACGCCGTGTGGAAGCCAGCGAGGCGTACACCGAACTGATGAGACGGGTGATCCAGGAATATGCGCAGATGGGCAACGTTATCATCGTGGGGCGCGGCGCCCAGGTGATCCTCCACGATTATGCCAGTGTTTTGCACATCCGAGTGATGGCGCCCAAACCCCTCCGCATTCAACGCCTGGTGGAACGCTTGGGGCTGGATGCCAAAGAGGCTGAAAAACAGATCAACCAGAGTGACAAAGAGCGCGCCCGCTACTTGAAGCATTTTTACAACGTGGAATGGGATGACGCCGACCTGTATCACATGGTCGTCAATACCGGCAAGATCTCGGTGGATTTGAGCACGCACCTGATCAGCGAGGCTGCCCAACGCCTCGGTCACACGATGCCCTTGTAATCCTCACAAATCAAACGCCCCGCTGAAATCAGCGGGGCGTTTTTTTGTCAACGGATCGAACGGATTTGAACGGATTTTTTTCGTTAAATCCGTCGAGGCTCAATAGCCTGTGAGCAGGCCGCCGCCGGGAGCATCGGTGAAGACGACACCCAACAGCCGCACGCGGAAGCGTTCCAGCATCTCCTGTGCCTGCGCGATGCGGTCGCGGCGCGTGTGACCAGCCCGCACAACCAGCAGCAGTCCATCTGTGCGCGCCGCCAGCGCCGCTGCATCCACGGCCACCGTCACCGGCGGCGCGTCCAGGATCACGGCGTCCGCGTCAGCCTTGAGTTGTTCCAGCAGTTGCTGCATCTTCTGCGAACTCAAGATGTCGGCGGGATTGGGCGGCAAAGCGCCGGACGGCAAAACGCGCAATCCGGGAACGGATGTTTCCAGCAACGGTAGCGCCGCGCCGGTTTCCTGGCTCAACATCACCGTGGTCAGTCCCGGCTCCTGGGCCACTCCAAACAGGGTGTGCAGATGGGGACGACGCAGGTCTGCGTCCACCAGAATCACGCGCCCCCCACTCTGCGCCATCACCACCGCCAGATTGGCCGCCACCGCCGACTTGGTGTCGTCGGGTGCGGGCGAAGAAACCACCAGGGTCTCCAACACCTTATCCACACTGGCGAATGCCAGATTCATCCGCAGAGCGCGGTAAGCCTCCGCCGCCGGCGCCTGGGGATTGGTCAACGTAATCAAGTTCATATCGGCCATCATTGTTTCCTTACGAATTACGAATTACGAGTTGCGAGTTGTGAGTTAGGAGTTAGGAGTTAGGAGTTAGGAAATAGGAAACGTTCCTTACCTTGTCTCCCCCTCTCCCCCTCTCTTTGTCTCCCCCTCGCTATTCCGGTGGGATCACCCCGATGATTGTCAAGCCAGTCTCGCGTTCCAACGAGCGCGGGTCGCGCACAATACCGGCTTCCAGCCATTCCAGGGCAAACACGACCACGGCCCCCAACACCAGGCCAAAAATGCCGCCAGCGGCTACGTTGATGAATGTTTTAGGACGAATCTGATGGTACGAAGCCGGGTCTATGATGCTGGCGAACACCCGATCCTCTTTGTTCTGCTTGGCGTTTTGCTCGTTGCGCCACTCCACCAGCAATTGCGCCCAGGCATTGGCAATGTTGTTGGCGTACTCCCCATCATAGCTGTCCACGTCAATCTGAATCACCATCAAGGACTCATCCGGCACGATTTTGACGTCGCCGATTAAATCTTCCGGCACAATCGTCAGATTTAGCTTATGGATCACTTGCTGCGCGCGCTGTTTTGACCATACCATCGTCGCGTAACTGCGCAACAACTGCTTGGTGGACTGCGTCAGGCTGAGATCCGGACGGGCCAATTCAATGGCAACCTGGACGCTTGACCGGTATTCCGGCTCCTGCAACACGCTGAACAGCAGTGCGCTGGCTGCTGTCACGGCGATTGCCACCAGAATGATCCAGCCCCGCCGCCGCAGGACACGAATGTACTCCAAAATATTCACTTTTCAACCTCCTGAAAATAGTCTCAACGGATGAAACGGATTCAACGGAAAAATGTCCGTCAAAATTCGTTGAATCCGTTGAGGAACCAATTCTACCGCGGCCCCCGCAATCGCGTGCGTACTTCCTTGCAATGTGGACACTCTACGCCGATGTATTTACGACCGCACGTCATACACACACGCTCATCCAGGGGGCGGTCATCCTCCATAGACAACAACAGCAACGTGACGACTTGGCCCTCGTTCTGCAACAACCAATCCTCCAATGGCGTATTGTCCATTAACCAGCGGCCGCTCTCTGCTTCCCGGTGCAGGCGCCCCTCAATAAAACGCCCGTCCAATTCATACGCGGCGCGGGTCAACTCCCGAATACTGGCTTTACGATGTGCTGGCATCTCTTCCCTAAGTTCCCCCTTGAAGTCTCAACGGAGTCACCGGATTAAACGGAAAAATATCCGTTAGATTCTGTTGAATCCGTTGAGAAAAGCTTTTCACCCAATGGCTACCGGTCGCTCTTCCACAACACCACCCGGTCGGACGCGATCATGCCCGGCGCGTTGCGGAACATATACCACTGCGCGAGATCGGCGCAATCCGGTGGGACGAGCGAAGCGCAGTGGGGCGCGCCCCCAACAGCGCGCAACCGCGCGACAAACGCCATCCCCACCCAACCCCGCGCCGGCGACGCGGGCGCGACAAAATCCACCGACGTGATGACCACGTCGGGCGGCGCGTCCGGCCACTCGGCCATCACCGACACTTGCCCCGCATCCCGCAGCGCCCAGCGCAACACGGCGACCAGGTCCGCATCCATACCGGTCAACGCCACCGTCATAGTGTCCTGCCGCAGGCCGCGCAGCGCCGCGATGTCGCCCACGCCGCGACGCAACGCGCACACGTCGGGCGAAGTCGCCGCGCCCACCGCCGGTTCCGCCGGGGACGTGGGCCGCACGTGAGATAAGCCACACGCAAAGCCGAGTTGAAGGAGCAGCAGAGCCGCAGCAAAACCCCACACCGCCCCACGCCAGATGAGCTTCGTTGGTAAGACGTAGGCAAAAAGCAACGCGATCAGCGTGTGAAGCGCTACCAAGACAACTATCCCCAGCAGCAGCACCAGCGGGCCACCAAACAGCGTCACCCGCGCAGCGTGACTGGCAATAGCGAGTCCGGCCGGCAGCCAGAAAAGCACGCTGACGCCGATGTGCAGCAGGACCCAGTGGACGACCGGAGCTTCCAGGGTATCCGCCATCCGCTGTATCCCATGCCCGGCGAGCAAGGCGAACGGCAAAACCACACTCCCCCACCCCGTCGCGGGCAAAGCCGGGCGCACAACGGCCAGCAGCAGCGCGAGCACGCCCCACACAGCCAGCAGCAACGCGGCTCTCTCGCGGCGCGCGATAGCCCAGGCGCCTCCCAGCAACGCCAGTGCCAGAGTCAACGGCTCGTACAGCCCAAACATCCCGACGCCAGAAACGCGCGCGCCGCCCCAACGGGCCAACCACGCCGCCAACCCCTCCAACGGCCCGCTCCACCCGCCCAGGCGGAAACCGAAGCCGAGCGAGATCAGCAGCGCGCCGCCCAACCCCAACAACGCCGGGCGCAGCCAGTCGGATGATTTGAACGCGAACGGTTGGCGCAGCCGCCAATGCACCAGCAACCACGCCCCCGCCAGCGGCAGCAGGCCATCGAAAAAGGATGCGCCGCCGGTCAGTCCCACCGCAAGCCCGGTGATGATCAACGCGGGCAGCATCCGGCGGGATGGCCCGGCTGCATCCGGCTCTTCGGCGGAAAACAGCGCCGTCGCCAGCAGCGCCGCGCCGAGCAAGCCCAATGTCGTCCCCTCCACGCGGCGCGACGCAGCCAGCAGCAGCGGCGAGCAGCCCAGCACGACCGCCGCCGCGAACGCGCCCACATCCCCCAGTCGCCTGCGCCAGAGCCAGGGCAGCAGTGTCAACGCGATGCCGGCCAGCATCGGGAGGCAGCGCGCCACCCCATCACCCGCGCCGAAGGCGGCAAACAGCAGGGTGTTCCCCACCAACAGCAGTGAGCCATCGCTCTGCGCGGGCCAGCCGCGCCCCTCCGCCGCGTCCCAAGCCGCGAGCGTGCGCGTCGCCTCAGCCGGTGACAGCGGCGTCTGGGCCAGCCCGACAATCCGCAGCGCCGCCACTGCCAGCGCCAACAGCAGCCACGCCCACCGCAGCCACTTTGATTGGTCTATGGGTATCGCTCGATCCATCATCATTCCCTAGCTCTCCCGAAAAAGGGGAATTTTCACGCAAAGGCGCAAAGACGCAAAGATTTCAAATACTTCTCATTGATTTTTCTTGGCGACTTTGCGCCTTTGCGTGAAACTCACAAAAACTCACCTCAGATCGCGAATGATCGCGCGGATGTCCGCCTCGTGAGACTCAATGCTCGCCAACAATTTGAACTGCACCAGCGCGCGCAAGAGATTGTGGCGGGCGTCCCGCACCTTGAAATAGACATCCCCTTCCACATAGTCGGTGAAGAAGCGCAGCCCCATCTCAAATGCCAACACGCGCAGCCCATCGTAAAGATACTCATAATCCGCCGGGGTCAAGAAGCACTTCGCCTCCGGCAGATAGCCGCCCAAGATGGCGCGGCACAGGGCTGTTTCAAAGCGCACGCCGCTCGGATCGTCCGGCTCTTCGCCCAGGGGGTTGCAGCCGGAACGCAGGCAATCGCCGATGTCGTAGTGAATCAATCCCGGCTTGACCGTATCCAGGTCAATCAGGCTGACGGCCTGGCCGGTGACGTTGTCTATCATAATGTTGTCCACTTTGGGGTCGCCATGGACGGGACGCACCTGCAAAGCACCGCGCGCGCGCGCCTCTTCCAAAACGGCACCCCACTGCCGCGCCCGCGCAATCACGCGCATACAGTGCTGCACGTCTGGCGCAGTCAAGGCGACCTTGGGGGATTGCAACACCTCGTCGTAATGCAGCAAATACATCGGCACGAGGTGAAAGCCTTTGAGTGTGTCGTAGAGTCGCGTCGGATCGAGGTCGCTGATCAACCGGTGGAACGTTCCCAGCGCGTAGCCGACTTCGTGGGCGTGCGCGGCGTCGCGGATAAACGGGTGAGTCTGCGCCCCCTCGACGAAGGTGACGGCGCGCCAGAAACCTCCGTCCACATCCACCCAATAATCCGCACCGCTGCGGGTGGGGAGGATAGCCGGCATCTCCCAGCGACGGCCCGGTGCCGCCGGGTCTTGCCGCAACCGCGCCTGCAAATGCTCGGAGAAGGTGCGGAAGTTGTGCATAATCAACGCCGGTTCGGGAAACACGCGCTGATTGATCCATTGCAAAATGAAGCGCGCCCCCTGGGCCGGTGTGACCACAAAGGTGTTATTGATGTTGCCGGAACCATACTCGCGCACCGTGGCGACTTCACCATCAGGGATGAATTGCCGGGCAACGGCGATAATATCCTGCATACTGGTTAACTCCACGAAAAATTAAAATCTCACGCAAAGGCGCCAAGACGCTAAGGAAAAAACTATGCCTTGCTTCAAGAACCAGCCCCAAAATCAGCCATTTAAGAGCTTCGCGCCTTTGCGCCTTTGCGCCTTTGCGTGAAACTTTTCAGGGCCTCACGCGATAAATGGTGACGCCGTCCGCAGCATAGACGGTAGGGAACATCGCCGCAAACTTCGCCAATCCGTCGGCGGGATAGCGACCGATCTCCACCGGACCGACGTAGATGTACTCGACCGCGTAATGCGCTAAAACTTGCCGCGCCACTTCGGGATCGAGCGTGGTGAACAACTGCTCCAGGGCCACCTCGCGCTGCCCCGGCTCGTCGTAATTGCCGCGCCACTGTAACTCATGGCTGCTCCAGCCCAACACGGTAGGCAACCCCGTCAGCGAGGCGACGCGGCCCTCGTAGGCGTAGGCGCGGTGCGCGTCGGCCGGTGTTTCCACGATGACCGGTACGCCGGTGACGTTGGTGTTAAGCCACCGAATCGCTGCAGCATCCTGGGGATAACGCGCGTCCAGCCACGCCGCCCCATCTAGCGTCCAGGGAACGCCGTGCTCTTGCGCCCGCGCCGGAATCGCCAGGAACGTATAAACCAGTCCCGCCAGAATGAGGAGTCCCGATAACGCCGCCAGCCCGTAACGCCGCACCGGAGAAGGCGCATCCTCCGCGTCGTCCGGCGTCGTCCAGCGCGCTAACTGCCACGCCCCGGCCAAACTCCACAGCACCCACGCCTGGAAGTAAAACTTGAAGATCGTATTCATGCGCGTCATGAAAATGTCCTTCAAGTAGAGGAATTCCGGCGCGAGCGTCAATCCCAATCCCAAAAAGGCCAGCAACAAAGGGAAAAGGTCGGCGGAATCGGAAGAAACAGCCTCTTTTTCAGTATGTTCCATCCGCCGCATAAACGTCAGCACGCAAATACTCACGCCTAGCGCCAGCAGCCCCCCCACCCACGGATTCGCCAGGCGGTTCAGCACGGCGGCGGTCGTCTGCTCCGGCGACAGGCTGTAACCCTGCACCGTCTCGCGGCGCAGGATGCTCATCAGGTACGGATAAGCCGCCGCCGCCCCCATGATCAGGCCCGCAACCGCGATCCCGCCCAGGAAGGCCGCGCCCCACCCCAGGATAGCCCACAAGCTAAGCCGCGCGCGCCGCGCCGCGCCAACGAGCAAACCGCCCAGGGGGACGAGCAACGGCGCGAACATCACCACGAAGTGCGGCAGGCGCGTGGCATTGAAGAGATTCGGCAGAATCCCGCCCGCCTGCGAGCGCAGCGCATACCAGAAGGGGAAGTACAGCGCAATGCTAAGGACGCCCAGGAAGACGCCCTCCGGTGCCAAACGCCAAGCCCGCTCAAATAGCGGGGGCCACGCCTCGCGCGTCGAAGAAGCGACCACCGTCTCCAGCGCATCATCGGTATCTGAAATCCGCCCCAGCACCAATGCTCCGAACATCAAGGCCCAGTAGATCGGCAAATCCCAGGTGTTGAGGAAGCCCAACGTCCCCAGCACGATCGCATACGGGAGCAGGGGCGTCAGGCGCGGCAGGAGGGTTTTCCAATCCCACACGCGCGCCGGTGCGCCGCGCCGGTACAGATTGAGCGCCAGCGCGACGATCAGCAGGACAAACGGCAGCGCCAGGACATGCGGGTGCATGTCCCCCAGGATGAAGCTGAAAGCGGGGAATTCGTCAATCACTTCCAGGTATTCGCCCCAGGGCGAGTAGTCGCGCAGGGTGCGCGAAGCCTGCCACCACCAGAAGAAGCGCTGCGGGATCCAGGAGAACGGCGGTTGCGGCACGCCGTCGAGATTGCGGATGTCCAGCCAGGCCCAAAAGGCCGGGGGTAGCAGGCCCCGCGAATGGAGCGACTCCAATAATCCCTCGCCGTTGCCGGTAATGAGCAACAGCAGCGGTGCGAACAGCGGGCGGACGGCGTCGCGCACCTTGTCCGCGCGCGGCGCGAGCAGATCATAGACGATCCCATACGCGCCGACCGCCGCGAGGGCGTACCAGCCGGCGTTCCCCAAATTGAAGGCCACCGTCGCCGGCAGTCCCGACAGACGGGTCACGAGGCCGAGCAGCAAATAGCCCAAATAGTAGTAGGAAATCGCGTAGCCGGAGAGCCAGGGATCGTGCGGGGGCATCGTGGGCGCGCGCAGCACCGCATTGAGGAAGGCGATCTCCATCCACTTCTCGCCGCCGGCCGTCTCCAACTGCGGTTGGGCGGCGCGCACCAGCGCCCACGCGATCAACGCGAGCAGGAAGAGGCTTTCGGTGACGACGACAAAGCGCCGGTTCTCTCGCCACCACGCAGCCACCTCGCCCCACCGGCCACGCAGCAGCCACAGGCCCAGGGCGAAGATCAGCGCAGCGGACGTCAACGCGGCTGCCGCCGTATTGGCCCACAGATGCAAAATGCAGCCCCACCAGAACAACACGCCGGTCAACAAGAGGCCCAGGGCTTTGGCAACGGCATAGCCACGAGAGGGCAAATGTCGCAGCCACGCCCACGCCAGCGGCAGCCCCGCCAACGCCAGCCCTTGCAACACGAGGTACCAGGTCAGGATCGCACTCAGCATAAGGCTAGTATACTACCGTGTTCTGCATATTTGTCCAATGTGATGCAGCGTTCCAGGGCTATCGCATTTGATCACGTCCGGCAACTGAATACGGCCTAAAGGCCGGGGATAAAAGGGATTTTTGCGGCGGGGCTTCGCCC
>DAOUGD010000192.1:0-3077 GCA_034429475.1 Anaerolineae bacterium | reverse complement strand
CGCCGTAGGTTTTGACTTTGGGAGAGCGTTCGTTGGCGAAACGTTGCTCGACATAGGCCCAAGCCAGGTGTACGACGACGATATATCTGTCCACCGCTTCGAAAGATTGCACACGGAAATCGCTCAAGCCCACTTGGTTTTTGAGGTAGAAGTTGGCGGTTTCGATAGTCTTTACGCAAATGACAAAAGGCGACGTGGGGGCCGTCAGGATTGGTCGGGATGACATAGCGGATTTCGACTTCCGCGTCCGTGACAATCACCCGGTCAATCAACAATTCAACCAACTGCCGGCGCTGGGCAAAGGTGGCAGTTTCCAAGACGGGGCGAATGCGGGCACAAAACGCCTCGATCGAATCCGCCAACTGAGTGAGTTCCCCCTGCTGCTGGACACTGGCTTCCAGTTGAGCGCGTTGGGTCTCCAAGGCGGTTTGTTTGCGCTGCAATTCTTGGCGTTTCCGCTCCAATTCGGGCAGGGTAATCACCTCCGCCAGATAGGCTTCCAGCAAGCGTTCCTGTTGGTGTTCCAGTTGGGCACCCGCCTGTTTGAAGAGGGCGCAGCGCGCTTGGAGTTCCTGGGGGAGCCAATGCCCGCCATGGGCGCGTTCCAAGGCCTGGGCGATGCACTGCGGATCCAGCAACACTTGGCAGAGGTCCTGCCACACCAGGTCGTCCAACGGCTGCGCCGGAATATAGCGCGCTGTGCAGCGTTCGCCTTGCGCCGCGCGGAGGGCGTCCGTGTGGCCGCGACAGACGTAGTAAGCGTACTGTGGATTGGGCATCGTGCGGCCCGTGGCCCCCAGATGGCAATGTCCGCAGCTCACCAACGCCCGGAGCAGATACTGGTGCTGGGTGTTGTTGCGCGGGGCGATTTGTTGGTTTTGCGCCAGCTTGGCTTGCACTTGCTCAAATACCTCCAGGGTCACGATCGCGGGCACCGGAATCGTCAGCCATTCATCGCGCGGGCGGGGCGTGTGACTTTCACCCCGTCCGACAGGGAGCAAGGCCGATTTACGTTGGTGGGCGCGGGCGGGCCGGGTACGATTGGTATAGGCCGTGCCGGTGTAGGCCGGATTTCTCAAGATCCCGCGCACGGTGGCCACATTCCAGCGGGGCTGACCGGTCGGCGTCGCTAAGCCCATGTCCGTCAACCGTTTGGCGATATGGTACAGCGAAGCCCCGGGCTCCAGATACCAGGCAAACATTTGCGCCACCATGGCGGCTTCGGCCGGCACGACGCGCAACCAGTCCGGATCCCGCGGGTGCTCCGGGTCCACGCCATACCCATACGGGGGGCGACTCCACGGCAGCAATTGTCCGGCGCGATATTTTGCCTGCCGCCCGCGGCGCATACGTTCGCTGATTTGGGTCCGCTCGTATTCTGCCACGGCCCCCCGGATTTGCAACAACAACCGGTCATTGGGTTCATCACTCATCGGACGCTCCAAGAACTCCACCCGAATCCCCCGCCGCTGGAGTTCTTCCAGCACCAGCATCTGATGCACATAGTTGCGCGCCAGGCGATCCGGCTCGGTGATGAGAACGAGGTCAAATTCCGCCAGCGCGGCATGATCCCGCAAACTGTCCAGACCTGGCCGATCCAGCTTCGCCCCACTGTAACCGTCGTCCCGGTAGATATGTTCCGGGAGCAACTCCCAGCCCTGGGCTTCAACGTGGGCTTGCAGGCGTTCCAGTTGCTGGGCAATCGTCTGGGTTTGGGCTTGCCGATTCGTCGACACGCGTGCATATAGCGCTACTCGCATTCTGTACCTCCTGTACGGTGGGTTGACTCCAGTGCAGTAGGCACTGATAGACTAAGTCCCAACGGCGTTGGGCATCCGCTTGGGCTACTGTCCGACGATGAATCTGCCATTCCTGCTCCATCGGTACCTCCTGGTGGGTGGTCTGTTTCCCAGAAGGTAGCATCAACTTCCGATTTTGCCTGGCGTAGCCGCAGCGGACGCCGCCACCAGCTCAACCGGAGCGGGGCGGGGCGCACAAAACAGAATTTGTCATTTGTGATTAGCCCATCTCGCAAGACCAACGCCAGGTGTATCCTTGCAACGCCTGTTTGGCGGAGCAGGCCAAATCCGTACATGCGATGTACGCCAGAGCGGTGGCTCTGGGGTGCCGTTTGGAAAAGAAAACGCGGCACATAAAGGGGACCTCGGCTAACCGGCCTTCCAGCCGGCGCACAAAGTAGGTCGCTTTGTCCCCGTCCGCAGTGGTGACCTGGACTTCGGTATACCACTTGTGCTTGAGTGCCTGGGCATGAGTCTTGAGTTGCGTACCATTGAGCGTGCGATTGCTTTTGAGTGCGCCGGTGGCGTGCCACCCTTGGCGGCGGACATACTTGAGTAGGCGGGCGGAAGCGTACCAACTGTCGAATTGCACGTACACTTGCCAGCCGCGGGGGAGTAAGGGGGCGAGAGCGACGAGCATCTGTCGCGCGATGCGGTATTTGCTGCGAAAGGACAGACGTTGCGCACGGGGACGATGGCGATTGAGCTTGCGCACGGTCTGGGCGCGCAGACAGAGTTGTAGGTCGAGGGTGGCCACGTAGTCGCCGCAGCGCAGCGTACAGACCACGTAACAGAAAGCATTTTTGTAACGTGGGTGGTTTTGGGTGCTCTCGCTGTGGTCGTGGAACCATGTGACAGGTTCCAGATGCTTCGTGGCTTTGTCTTTCTCGCCCAGGGAGTCGTCGATGTTGAGGTAGAGCACCTGGGGGGCGCCACTGCGTTCGGCTGCGGTGAGCACCCACGCAACTTGGTGTTGGCGCAAGGCCGCGCGCCCAGCATCCGCCGCCCACGGGCTGATGCGCAAAAAATCGGCCATATTTGAAGCATCGGGCGCTTCCACAAACTGCCGTTGTAGTGCCGCGAGGGTTTTCTCGTCCTCGCAGACTAACAACGCATCGGCGATGTTGAGCAAGTGCCGACGCTGCGGTTGGCTGAGGTCTAGCCCTAGCTGTTCGACAAAGGCACATAGTTTTTCAGAATTGTGTACAATACGAGTGAGCATGGGATTGCCTCCTGTTGGAACTGGTAGATTCGTGATATCACTATTCTACTCAGGAG